>NZ_LDVA01000346.1:0-69768 GCF_050768715.1 Burkholderia sp. ZZQ-2
GCCGGCGTGCCGACGCCCGGCGCGGCGGCCGTCCACACCGGTTCCGGCGCGGGCGGATCGACGCGCGCGTAGATGGCCTGCGGCGTGGATGCGGTGATGATCGACAGCCGGTGGATCGCGGCCTGCCGCTGAAGTTGCAGCGCGGGCAGCTCGGCCAGCGTCGTTTCCGTCTGCGCGGCGGCGCGGTCCACGTCGGCCACCGGCACGACGCCCGCGTCGAACAGGCGCCGCGTCGATTCCTCGGTGCTGCGCTGGCTCGACGCGTTGGCCTCGACCAGCGCGAGCCGCTGCTCGAGCCCGCGCACCGTCACGTAGGTGCGCACGGTTTCGTCGATCGTCGCGATCCGCACGGCCGCCGCATCGTTCTGCGCGGACGCGATATCCGCGTCGGCGGCCGACACGCCCTGGCGGATGCGCCCGAAGATGTCGATTTCCCACGCGAGGCTCGCATTCAGGTCGAACGCGTTGCCGGTCGTCGGCGTATCGGTCGGGAATGCCTGCGAGGCGGAGAGCCGCTGGCGGCCGGCGCCCGCGTTCAGGTCGACCGAAGGGAACCACTGCGACGCCGCGCCGATCCGCACCGCGCGCGCCGCGTCGATGCGTGCGACTGCGGCCTGCAGGTCGAGGTTGTTCGCGAGCGCCGTGTCGACCAGCCGGTCGAGGATCGGGTCGTGGAAAGCGTGCCACCACGCGCCGGTGTCGGCGGCCGGGCCGCCGGCCGCGAGATCCGCGTTCGCATAGGTCGCGGCCAGCGGCGGCGGCGTGACGGTGGCGACCGGCGCGCTCGTGCACGCGGTCAGGACGGCCGCCGCGGACAGCGCGGCCACGAGTCGAACGAACTTCATTGCACCACCTCCGTCGCGACGGTCGCGACAGCGGTCTTGCGCAACGCGAGCCGGCGAACCATCACATAGAACACGGGCGTAAACAGCAGCCCGAAGAACGTCACGCCGATCATCCCGAAGAACACGGCCGCGCCGACCGCCTGGCGCATTTCCGCGCCGGCGCCTTCGGAGATCACGAGCGGCAACACGCCGAGGATGAACGCGAGCGACGTCATCACGATCGGGCGCAGCCGCTGCACGCAGGCTTCGACGACGGCCTCGACGAGTTGGGTGCCGTCGGCCTCCAGCTGCCGCGCGACCTCGACGATCAGGATCGCGTTCTTCGCGGCGAGCCCGACCAGCACGATGAAGCCGATCTGCGTGAGGATGTTCACGTCCTGGCCGAGCGCGCGCACGCCGAGCGATGCGGCGAGCAGGCACATCGGCACGATCAGCAGGATCGACACGGGCAGGCTCCAGCTGCCGTACTGCGCGGCGAGCACCAGGTAGACGAGCAGCACGCACAGCGGGAACACGAGCAGCCCCGTGTTGCCGGCCGTGGTCTGCTGATACGACAGATCGGTCCATTCGAACGAAATGCTGGGCGGCAGCACCTGTTTCGCGAGCGATTCCATCGTCTTGATCGCGAAGCCGGAACCGAGGCCCGGTGCCGTATCGCCGTTGATCTCGGTGGCCGGATACAGGTTGTAGCGCGGCGCGCGATCGACGCCGAGCGTGTCGTCGATGCGCGTGACGCTGCCAATCGGCACCATCTCGCCGTCGCGGTTGCGCACCTTCAGCCGCGCGAGATCGGAAGCGCCGACGCGGAACGGCAGGTCGGCCTGCGCGGTCACGCGATAGGTGCGCCCGACGATGTTGAAGTCGTTGATGTAGGTCGAGCCGAAATACGTCTCGACCGCGTCGTTGATGGCCTGGCTCGGCACGCCGAGCATCTCGGCCTTCTCGCGGTCGAGCTCGACGTGCACCTGCGGGCTCGTCGCGGAGTAGGGCGTATAGACGCCGACCATGCCGGGCGTGCGGTTCGCGGCCGCCACCAGATCCTGCGTCGCCTTCGCGAGCGCGGCGGTGCCGAGGCCGTTGCGGTCTTCGAGCCGCATCGCGAAACCGCCCGTGCTGCCGAGGCCCTGCACCGGCGGCGGCATCGCGACGACGATCGACGCCTCGGTGACGGCCGCGAGCCGCTTGCGCATCTCGGCGGCGATCGTGTCGATCGTCAGGCCGCGCGCCTTGCGTTCGGGCCAGGGCTGGAACACCGGGAACAGGCCGGCGCTGTTCGCCGAGTTCGTGCCGGTCGCCGCGTTCACGCCGGAGAACACCGGCACGCGTGCGACACCGGGCACCGACAGCGCGATGTCCTCGATCTTGCGTGCGACGGCGCTCGTGCGTTCGAGCGTCGCGCCGTCGGGCATCCGCACGAGCACGACGAGGTAGCCGCGGTCCTGCGCGGGAATGAAGCCCTTCGGGCTCGACACGAGCAGGTAGCCGGTCGCGGCGATCAGCACCACGTACAGCACGCCCATCGCCGGGATGATCCGCACGACCTTCCTGACGAGCCGGCCATACGCATCGGACAGGCGCTGGAACACGCGGTTGAACGCGTTCGAGAAGCGCCGCGCGACGCGCATCGCCGGCGCGAACGGCGCGGCCATGCGCGATGCCGGAGCGGGCACGTCGTGATCGCGGGCGTGCGCTTTCAGCATCATCGCGGAGAGTGCGGGCGCGAGCGTCACCGACGTGAAGAACGAGATCGCGGTCGACACGGCGATCGTCACGCCGAACTGGCGGAAGAACTGGCCCGAGATACCCGGAATGAACGAGGTCGGCACGAACACCGCGCACAGCACGAGCGTGATCGCGAACAGCGCGCCGCCGACTTCCTTCATCGTCAGCAGCGTCGCGTCGCGCGGCGCGGCACCGGCCGACAGGTGCCGCTCGACGTTCTCGACCACGACGATCGCGTTGTCGACGACGATCCCCACCGCGAGCACGAGGCCGAACAGCGTCAGGTTGTTGATCGAGTAGCCGAGCGCGGCCATCGCCGCGAACGTGCCGACGAGCGACACCGGAATCGACAGGATCGGGATGATCGACGGCCGCCAGCCCTGCAGGAACAGCAGCACGACGAACACGACGAGCACGACGGCTTCGTAGATGGTCTTGACGAGTTCGTGGATGCTGTCGCCGATGAAGGCGGTCGGGTTGTAGCCGATGTTGTAGACGATGCCCTTCGGGAAGTCCCTGGCCAGTTCGGCCATCTTCTTCTCGACCGCATCCATCGTCGCGACCGCGTTCGCGCCGGGCTGCTGCAGCACCTGCAACGCGATCGTCGGGTGGCGCAGCATGTAGCTGTCGGTCGCATACGCGAGTGCACCGACCTCGACGCGCGCGACATCCTTCAGCCGCACGAGCCGCCCGTCCTTGCCCTGCTTGACGACGATGTCGCTGAAATCCTCGGGACGCTTGAGCCGCCCTTCGAAGATCAGGTTCGGCTGGAACGCCTGGTTCGTGATCGGCGCCTGCGCGACCACGCCGCCCGCGAGCTGCGTGTTCTGCGCCCGCACCGCGGCGATCAGGTCGCCGGGGCTCAGGCCGAACGACGCGACGCGCTCGGGATCGAGCCAGATGCGCATCGAGTATTCGCGCGCGCCGAGCGGGTTGATGTCGCCGACGCCCTCGATCCGCTTCAGCACGTCCGCGACGTTGCGGATCGCGTAGTTCGACACGTACAGCGGATCGTAGCGCTGGTCCGGCGAGTACAGGAAGATCGTGCCGAGCTGCGTCGGCGACGACTTGCGCACCGATACGCCGCTGCGCTGCACGGGCTCCGGCAGGCGCGGCGTCGCGAGCGCGACGCGGTTCTGCACGAGCACCTGCGCCTTGTCGACGTCGGTGCCGGGCTTGAACGTCACGGTGATGTTCAGGCTGCCGTCGGACGTCGCCTGGCTGTACATGTACAGCATGTCTTCCACGCCGTTCACTTCGAGTTCGATCGGCGTCGACACCGTTTGCGACACCGTTTCCGCGGACGCGCCCGGATAGGTCGCCTGGATCACGACGGTCGGCGGCGCGATGTCCGGATACTCGGACACCGCAAGCGAGAAATAGGCCAGCGCACCGGCGATGGTCAGCACGATGGACAGGACGATCGCGAGCACCGGTTGCTGGACGGACAGACGGCCGAGGTTCATTGCGCGCTCCCGGTCGTGCCGCTCGCCGCGCGGGCCAACGCGGCGGCTTCGATCGCGCGCGGCACGGCCTTGACCTTGTCGCCGGCCTGCACGCGCTGGAAGCCGTCGACGATCACGCGGTCGCCCGCGTTCAGCCCCGCGTCGATCTCGCGCAGGTTGCCGTACAGGCGGCCGGGCGTCACGGGGCGAATCGCGACGGTGCCGTTCGCGTCGACGAAATACAGCACGCGGCGCGTCGCATCGGTCGCGACGGCCGCATCCGGCACGAGCAGCGCGTGATGCGCGACGCGGCTCGACAGATAGACGCGGCCGAACTGGCCGGGGCTCAGGCGCCGGTCCGGATTCGCGACGCGCGCGCGTTGCCGCAGCGTGCCGGTCGAGTCGTCGAGGCGGTTGTCGACGAAATCCATCGTGCCCGTCAGCGACGGCTGCGCATCGCCCGGCAGCGCGATCGCGACCTGCCGCGACGACGCGCTGCCGCCGCTTTTTTGCGCCTCGCGCGTATAGCGCAGGTAGCTTGCCTCGTCGACATCGAAGTAGATGTCGATCGGGTCCTGCGACACGATCGTCGTCAGCACGGTGGCGTCGCTGTCGCCGCCTTTCACGAGGTTGCCCTCGCTGACGCGCTTGCGGCTGATGCGGCCGGACATCGGCGCGACGATGCGCGTGAACGACAGGTCGAGCCGCGCGCGTTCGAGCGCACCTTGCGCGCTCGTCACCTCGGCCTGCGCACTTTGCACGGCCTGCCTGCGCTGGTCGTAGAGGCTCTGCGCGATCGTGTCCGTCCTGATCAGGATGCTGGCGCGTTCGAAATCCTGCCGGCTCAGCTTCAGTTGCGACTGCGCGCGTTCGAGCGTGCCTTGCGCGGCCGTGACGGCCGCTTGATACGGGCGCGGGTCGATGGCGAACAGCAGGTCGCCCTTGCGGACGGTCGCGCCGTCCTGGAACGCGACCTTGTCGAGATAACCGCTCACGCGCGGGCGCACGTCGACGGTGTCGACCGCTTCGAAGCGGCCCGTATAGACGTCGACGTCGTTGACGTCGCGCGCGACGGGCGCGCTGACGATCACGTTCGGCGTCGCGGCCGGCGCCTTGTCATCCGACCGGCAGCCGGACAACGCGACGAGCGCGGCCAGTGGAATGGCGGCCAGCACGGCTGGTCGCGCGATGCGCTTCAATCCTGGATATCGATTCATACGTGTGTGCGAAATATCGAGTGGGGCGCCTGGCACCGGATGGTGCGCAGTATCCGGCGCGGCGCGCGGCGGATAAACGGATGAAGCGGCATAAGAACTTGTACTGCGAAGTCACGAATCGGCGTACGCGGTGACGATGTGCGAGCGGGTTTCGCGGGGCAGGGCGGGGGAGAAAAAATGCGGCGACGACACGCGGCCCGAATGCCCGTTCAGGCGATTCGGGCCGGCCATGCGGAAGGGCGGGACGAAGGGTGGCGCGTATCGGGAGGCGGGCGCGCTTGCGCGTCGGCGCGGCTCAATGGCCGCGATAGATCGAGTCGCGGCCGTTGATCGTCGTCACGCGGCCGGATTCGCCGGCGGTGCGCGCTTCGCTGCCGTAACCGGACGTCGCGGCGGCCGGTGCGGTGCCCGGCGCGTTTTGTGCGACGGCGTTTTCCCGCACGCGCTTTTCGGCGGCGAGGATCGCGACCGGATACTGGTTGTGGTCCAGCGCCGGGGTGTAGCCGACGGCCGCGAGACGCGCCATTTCGGCCTTCACTTCGGCGCGGGTCAGTTGATGGTCGGCCTGCTGCGCGAACGACAGCGCCGGTGCGGAAAGGATCAGTGCGGCAAGCGTGGAAGAAATCAGCGTTTTCATCATGGATACCTGTCGGGTCGAGTGAACCGCAACCACGTCGATGTCGTTGCGAGTGCAGCCAATATAGGTATCGCGGCGCCCGGGAAAAACGGCTGCCGGCCCAAATGATTTTTGATCTGGAATCACGAATCGGGTGTGGATTCGGTCGAAAGCCTTGCCGGTCGGGCGTCCTGCCGGAACCGGGTATCGGGGCGGGGCATCGAGGCAGGCCTTGAAACGGCCATTCAGACCTCCGGGGACTCAAGTGTGTCGAATTCCGTCTTGGACAGACTTAACCGACGTACCTAGACTGAACCCGCTTTCCCTCATTCCCTGGAGAAGATCATGAGTCTCAAAGACAAGCTGCCCGGTAACAAGATCCTTGGTTTCGGTACGGCCCCGCTCGGCAACATGTTCCGCAACATCCCCGACGCGGAAGCCGCGGCCACCGTCGAAGCGGCATGGCAACACGGCATCCGTTATTTCGATTCGGCTCCGTTCTACGGCGCGGGCCTGGCGGAAATCCGCCTCGGCGATGCGCTGGCGAACCACCCGCGCGACGAATATGTCCTGAGCACCAAGGTCGGCCGCGTGATCCTCGACGAAATCGAAGACGTGTCGGCGCGCGATCTCGGCGAAAAAGGCGGCCTGTTCGAACACGGCCGGCCGAACCGCATCGTCAACGACTACACGGCCGACGCGACGCTGCGTTCGATCGAGGACAGCCTGAAGCGCCTGCGCACCGACCGCCTCGACATCGTCTGGGTGCACGACATCGCGCAGGACTTCTACGGCGACGAATGGCTCGCGCAGTTCGAAGTCGCGCGCAAGGGTGCGTTCCGCGTGCTGAGCAAGCTGCGCGAAGAAGGCGTGATCAAGGCATGGGGTCTCGGCGTGAACCGCGTCGAGCCGATCGAACTGGTGCTGGACCTCGCCGAACCGCAACCGGACGGCATGCTGCTGGCCGGCCGCTACACGCTGCTCGACCACGAGCGCGCGCTGCAACGCGTGATGCCGGCGGCTGCCGCGCAGAACGTCGGGATCGTCGTCGGCGGCCCGTACAGCTCGGGCGTGCTCGCGGGCGGCACGCATTTCGAATACCAGAAGGCTTCGCCGGACATTCTCGCGAAGGTCGAGCGGATCAAGGCGATCGCCACGCGCTACGACGTGCCGATCAAGGCCGCCGCGCTGCAGTTCTCGATGTCGCATCCGGCCACCGTCGCGGTGATTCCGGGCGCGAGCCGCCCGGAGCGGATCGCGGAAGACCAGGCAGCGCTGAACGTGGTGATCCCGGCCGACTTCTGGCGCGAAATGCGTGAACAAGGTCTGATCGCGGCCAACGCGCCGCTGCCGGCCGGTCGTTGATCCTGACGTCAATCCTGAAAGGTGATGACATGGCACAGGCCAATGCAAGCATCGAACTCCCGGCTTCGGCCGGGACGGTCTGGCAACTGATCGGCGGCTTCGGGTCGCTGCCCGACTGGCTGTCGTACATTCCGGCCAGCGAGCTGAGCGAAGGCGGGCGCGTGCGGCGTCTCGCGAACCCGGCCGGCGAGGCGATCGTCGAGCGGCTGGTCGCGTTCGACGAAGCGCAACGCAGCTACACGTACGCGATCCTCGAAGCGCCGTTCCCGGTCGTGAACTATCGCTCGACGCTGCGCGTGCGCGAAAACGGCCCGAACGCGTCGACCGTCGAATGGTCGGGCACGTTCACGCCGCACGGCGCGACCGACGACGACACCGTCAAGCTGTTCCGCGGGATCTACGAAGACGGCCTCGCGGAACTGGCGAAGCGGTTCGCGGCGGCCTGACGGCAGCGCGACTCGACGCATCGCATCGCATCGCGTGAGCAGGAGCCCGGCGATATCGGGCTCCGTCAGCGCCTTCGTCGCGGGTTCAGGCTCTTGCCGAAGGCGTTGCCATGTTTGCTTCGCATGCGCGACCGCACCGATGTGCAGGCCCCCCCGGCCATCCGCAGCGTTACTTTCCGGCCACCGCGACGACCTCTTCGCCGGTCAGGATTTCGCGGAAGATGCCGACCAGCGGCCGCAGGTTGACCTTGTGCCACGCGGCCCACAGCGGCGTGCGGTAACTGAACCACGGCAGCTCGCGCAGCACGACGCCTTCCGGCACCTGGTGACGCAGGCTCTGCTGGATCATCGTCACGCCGAGCCCGGCGGCGACGAGCCCGAGCGCCGCGAGCGGCTCGGTCGCTTCCACCGAAATGTCCGGCGAAAAGCCGGCTTTCGCGCACGCCGCGACGAACGCGCCGTGACGCGGCGCGCTTTCGTGCTGCGTGACGCCGATCCACGCCTGCGCGGCGAGATCGTCGGCGACGAGTGTCTTCTTCTTCGCGAGCGGGTGCCCGTCGGGCATCGCGAGCAGCATCGGATCGTTCAGCACCCGCATCGAATCGAGTTCGGGATCGTCGGGTGCAGGCGGCTCGGTGACGAGCGCGATGTCGAGGCTGCGTTCGCGCAAGCCTTCGAGCTGCGCGGCGGATTGATAGTTATACAGAGCGATGTGAACGGACGGGCGATCGGCACGCAACGTCTTCAGCGCGCGCGGCAGCACGCCCGAGTGCGTGGCCGTTTCGAGGTAGCCGATGCACAGGCCGCCTTCGTCGCCGCGGCCGAGCCGGCGCGCGAGCGATTCGAGCCGGTTCGCGTGACGCAGGAACGCGTGCGTTTCACTGAGGAACGTGCGGCCGTCACGCGTCAGACGAATGCGCTGCTGGCTGCGTTCGAACAGCGTCAGCCCGAGCTTTTCCTCGAGCTGCGCGATCTGGCGGCTGAGCGGCGATTGCGAAATGTGCAGGCGTTCGGCCGCGCGGCCGACGTGTTCCTCTTCCGCGACCGCGATGAAATACTGAAGCTGGCGGATGTCGAGCATATAAGACCTTCGGGGACTCAAGTTTGACGAATTATGTCTTGGACAGACTTATGTGTGCAACCTAGACTGGGTTCACTTTCCTGTCAGACCCGGAGCAACTGATGAGTCTCAAAGACACGCTGCCGGCCGACAACCGGCTCGGTTTCGGCGCGGCGCCGCTCGGCAACATGTTCCGCGACATTCACGACGCTGAAGCGATCGCCACCGTCGAAGCCGCGTGGGCGCGCGGTATCCGCTACTTCGATACCGCGCCGTCTTACGGCGCCGGCCTGGCCGAAGCGCGCCTCGGCGACGCGCTCGCCGGCCATCGCCGTGACGACTACGTCATCAGCACGAAGGTCGGCCGCCTCGTGCTCGACGAAATGGAAGACGCGAAGACCCGCGACTACGGCGAAAAGAGCGGGATCTTCGCGCATGGCCGCGCGAACCGGCTGGTGAGCGACTACTCGGCCGACGCGACGCTGCGCTCGATCGAGGACAGCCTGAAGCGCCTGCGCACCGACCGCCTCGACATTGTCTGGGTGCACGACATCGCGCAGGACATCCATGGCGACGAATGGCTCGCGCAGTTCGAGGCCGCGCGCAAGGGCGCGTTCCGCGTGCTGGGCAAGCTGCGCGAAGAAGGCGTGATCGGTGCATGGGGCCTCGGCGTGAACCGCGTCGAGCCGATCGAACTGGTGCTGGATCTGGCCGAACCGCAACCGGACGGCATGCTGCTGGCCGGCCGCTACACGCTGCTCGACCACGAACGCGCGCTGCAGCGCGTGATGCCGGCGGCTGCGGCCCGCAACGTCGGGATCGTCGTCGGTGGCCCGTACAGCTCGGGGGTGCTCGTCGGCGGCGCGCACTTCGAATACCGGAAGGCGCCGCCCGACATCGTCGCGAAGGTCGAGCGCATCCGCGCGATCGCGGCGCGCTACGACGTGCCGGTCAAGGCGGCCGCGCTGCAGTTCGTGCTCGCGCATCCGGCGACGGCCGCGGTGATTCCGGGCGCGAGCCGGCCCGAGCGGATCGCGGAAGATTCAGCGGCACTGACGTTCGATATCCCCGCCGATTTCTGGCGCGAGATGCGCGAGCAGCAGCTCGTCGCGGCCGATGCGCCGCTGCCGATCGATCGCTGAGCGCCGGGCGGCGCGCGATCGTTCAGGCGACGGCCGTGTCGGCCGCATCGACTGCCGCGGGCGCAGCCGCCGCCGCGCCCGCCAGCCGCCGGTAACGCGCGAGCGCCCACAGCGGGAAGTACGCGGTATAGCCGTGATACTTCAGGTAGAAGATGCGCGGGAAGCCGGGCGCATTGTGGGAACGATGCCACCAGAAACCGTCTTCCTGCTGCACCGACTGCAGATACGCGATGCCGCGCTTCACCGAATCGGATTCGCAGTCGCCGAACGCCATCTGCGCGAGCAGCGCCCACGCGGTGAAGTTCGACGTGCTCTCGCCGCCATTGGTGCCGCCCAGCTTCGGGTCGATATAGCTGTCGTTCGTCTCGCCCCAGCCGCCATCCGCATGCTGCCTTGAACGCAGCCATTCGATCGCGCGTGCGATATACGGCTGCGACTTGTCCTCGCCGGCGAGCGCGAGGCCGGCCAGCACGCTCCACGTACCGTAGATGTAGTTCGTGCCCCAGCGGCCCCACCAGCTGCCGTCGGGCTGCTGCGTGCGCTTCACGTATTCGATGCAGCGCGCGAGCGACGCGCGTTCGTCCGCGCGTTTCGTCACGCCGAAGCACAGCAGCACGCGGCCCGACACGTCCTCGGTCGGCGGATCGAGCAGGGCGCCGTGATCGGCGAACGGGATCGCGTTCAGGTACATGCGGTCGCAGTCGGCGTCGAACGCCGCGAAGCCGCCGTTGCGCGATTGCAGCCCGCGCATCCAGTCGAGCGCGCGCGCGACGCGCGGCGCATACGGGTTCGTGCCGTCCGCGTTGCAATGCGTGCGGCCGCGGCGATCGAGCATCGCGGTGACGACCGCGGTGTCGTCGATGTCGGGGTAGTACGGGTTCGCGTACTGGAACGCCCATCCGCCCGGCTGGACGTCGGCCGGCGCGTTCTCGATCCAGTCGCCGCGCAGGTCGTTCACCTGGCGTTCGGCCAGCCAGTCGTACGCGCGCGCGATGCGTGCGTCGAGTGCGCGCCGCGCGTCGTCCGGCTCGCCGTCTTCCGGCACCGCCACGCCGCGCGCCTGCTCGAGCGCCATCGTGCTCCACGCGGTATCCCACACCGGCGACAGGCAGGGCTGGCAATACATGCTGCCGTCCGGCCGCGTGACCAGCAGCTTTTCCAGCGCGTTCTCGCAATCGCGCCGCAGCGGATGATCGTCCGGGTAGCCGAGCACCTGCATCATCTGGTAGCTGTACACGATCGGCGGGAAGATCCCGCCGAGCCCGTCCTCGCCGTTCATGCGCTCCGCGCACCACGCTTCGGCGTGGCGGATCGCGCGCTGCCGCAGGCCCTTCGGCATCAGCGGCTCGACATGACGCACCGTGCGGTCGAGCGCGAGGAACAGCTTGCGCATGCCGCGCGCGGGCGGGAAGTACCGGCGTTCCTCATCCGGCGGCGTGACGAACAGCTCGCGGATCGAGACGTTGCGCGGATTGCGGGCGCGCGCCTTCAGCGAGCACAGCACGAGCAGCGGCACCATCGTCGTGCGCGCCCAGTACGCGACCTTGTACATCGAGATCGGCACCCACTTCGGGAACAGCACGAATTCGATCGGCATGAACGGCGCCGCGCGCCACGGCACCTGGCCGAACGTCGCGAGCAGGATGCGCGTGAACACGTTCGAGCGTGCCGCGCCGCCGAGCTTCAGGATCGCGTCGCGCGCGCGGACCATGTGCGGCGCGTGTTCGCTGTCGCCGGCCGCCTTCAGCGCGAAGTACGCCTTCACGCTGCACGACACGTCCGGATCGCCGTCGACGTACAGTGCCCAGCCGCCGTGCGTGTCGAGCCGCTGGTTCGCGCGCAGGTAGCGCGCCATCCGCTCCTGGCGGAGGTCGTCGATCTTGTCCATGAAATGCATCATCAGGATGTATTCCGCGGTGATCGTCGCGTCGGATTCGAGTTCGAAACACCAGCTGCCGTCGGGCTGCTGGAGACGCACGAGGGCGTCGCGTCCACGGGCGATGGCGGTGTCGAGCGCGGACCAGGGGGAGGGGGGGGATCGAGTCATGCGGCGGATCATACCATCCAGCCGGAATGTTTATATCGAGACGCCCGGTGCTAACATCCGCATCATGAAAAAGCACCTCGAACCCGCGCCGCACGATGTGGCCGAGCCTGTCGAACCGGCTGCCGTGGCCGGTGCGCGGGCGCCTGAAGCATCGTCGGCGCCGGCCGTCGCCACCGCCGGCGTGCGTCGGAAAAAAGCACCGGACCAGGTGCGCGCGCAGCTGCTGGCGGCCGCATCGGAAATCGCGACACATCACGGCGTGGCCGCATTGACGCTCGATGCGGTGGCCGAGCGCGCCGGCGTGACGAAGGGCGCGTTGCAGTATCACTTCGCGAACAAGCAGGGGCTGCTGGATGCGCTGTTCGGTCAGGCGACCGGGCGGTTCGCCGCGCAGATGGCCGAGCGGGTGGCGGCGGATGCCGGCGGCGCCGGTGCGGCGGCGCGGGCCTACATGCACGCGGTGCTCGACGAGTCGCAGCCGGTCGCGAGTACAGACGTGCTGCGCGTGCTCGTCGCGTCGATGATTACCGACCAGGACACGCGCGAACGATGGTCGGTGCCGATGCGGGAATGGACGCGCCCCGACCCGGTGCCGCTCGAGCAGGCCGCGACGCTGATGATCTGCCGGCTCGCTGCCGACGGGCTATGGATTTCGCAGTTGCTCGACAGCGTCGAGATCTCCGCCGAATTGCGCGCGGAGATCGAGCGGCAACTCGACGCGATGAGCCACGGCGCGTTTCCGAAGGGGCACGACGGGGCCGCGTGACGCGTGACGCGTGACGCATGCGCCGCGGCGTCAGGCCGCGTTCGCGCACCAGCCCGGCGGCGCGATCAGAACTGCGCCTGCAGCGTGACCGCCCTGGCATCGCGCCAGACGGTCAGCGGCACCACGGTGCCCTTGGCGGTCGCATGCACGGCGTCGGCCAGATCGGCCATCGTCTTGAGCGGGCGATCGCCGAACCGGATCAGCACATCGTAGTTCTTCAGGCCGGCGCGATCGGCGACGGTGCCGGGCAGCACACCGAGGATCTGCATCGCGCCGCCGGGGAGCTTCATGCCCGCCTGTACCCGCTCGTCGAGGTCGACGAAATGCACGCCGAAGCCCATCGGGCGGCCCCTCAGCTCTTCCGGCACCAGACGGCGGTCGTTCGGAATGCCGGCGAGAAAGCGCGACAGGTACGCGGCCGGAATCCGGATCCTGAAGACCTTGTCGGTCGCGTCGTAGTCCGAGAGGCTGAGCACGAGGTCGGTCCCGCTGATCTCGTAGGTCTTCAGGTTGAGGCGGTCCAGCAGGATGAAGATGCCGCCGTTGACGGGCCAGGTCTTGCCGCCATCGGCTGCCGTGTTCCAGTATCCGGTGTCGTTGTAGCCGCCGCCGTTCAGCGTCGGAATCGCGACGGGGAGGTCCGGCTGCCGGTAGCGGGTGCCGAATTTCCCGTAGTCGCGCACGGTATTGAAATTCCACTTCTGCTTCGTATGGAAGGCGACGGCCAGCCCCAGTACGGAATCGACGCCTTGCGGAGACTGGACCAGCGTCAGTTGCGCGTCGACGATGCCCTGGTCGGCCGATAAACCCGAATCGCTGATGGTCAATACCGGGGAATCGTAGCGGGTGTAATCGGGGAAACGCTCGGACAGCCACGTATAAACAGGCGGCGCGGCCTTTTCCTGCGCCCGTGCCGCCTGCGCGGCGAATAACGACATTGCCAGCAGGCCGGCAAATACAAAACCACGTTTCATTTCGGAATGCCCTCTCTTTGGTTTTCTGTTTTCTGAATGGAGGTGGCGCGGGCCGCCACGGAACTCCATATCTGTTTTCCGGCAAGGGTATCAGTTTTAAGCCTGCGGGTTGAAGTATGCCGTTTCCAATTCGCTTGCTCGCAATCGGGCCGCTGGTTATTCTGACGCGCATGACCCATTCGCCAATCCGTTCGATTATTCGCGCCGCGATATTGCCGGCGGGGTAGCGATCGACTGAATGGATATCGTCACAACCCGCCTGGAAGGCGGGTTTTTGCTTTCCGGGCATTCGACGGAGAACCTGGAAATGCAGACGAAGTCACTTCACGCGACGGCATCGGACGATGCCGTGTTGCTCCACATGGTATGCGGCAAGATCGCTTCCGGAAAATCGACGCTCGTCGCGCGGCTCGCGAGCGCCGGGCCGGTCGTTGCGATCAGCGAAGACGCGTGGCTCGCGCATCTTTATCCGGGCGAGATCCTGTCGATCGACGACTACGTCCGGTGTGCACGGCGCGTCGGCAACGTGATCGCGGATCAGGCCCGCGCGGTGCTGCAGGCCGGCGTGTCGGTGGTGCTGGATGTGCCGTTCAATACCGTCGCCGCGCGCGCATGGGGGCTCGCCGTTTCGCAGGCCGCCGGCTGCGGCCATCGGCTGCATTACGTCGACGTCAGCGATGCCGTTTGCAAGGCGCGGCTGCGCGCGCGCAACGCGCGAGGCGACCATCCGTTCCAGGCATCGGACGCCGAGTTCGACAGGATGACGCGGTACTTCGTCGCGCCGGCGGCGACGGAAGGGTTGAACATCGTCGCTTATGACGAAGCCGGCGTCGTCAGGCCGGGTTCGTAAGGGAGGCCCGTCGATCGTCCACCGGGACGGGCGCGAAACCGCTCATCGTCGATTGAACCAAGGGCGTTTCGGCACACGGCGGCGTGCCCTTTGCAGCGCGCCGGAGCCGGAGGAGAATACCCGCGGAAATCTCTTCGGAGGCTGCCCGACATGGCCCGATTCCAGCCCGACGGATGGCATACCGTCACGCCCCGCATCGTGGTGCCGGATCCGGAACACCTGATCGAATTCATGCGATCGGTGTTTCACGCCCAGGGCGCGTTTCGACCCGGGTTGCCCGCGGAAATCCGGATCGGCGATTCCGTCGTGATGATCAGCGGCGAGGACGGCCTGCGCGATCCGATGCCCGCGTTTCTGTATGTCTATGTCGAGGATGCCGACCTGACCTATCGGCGGGCGCTCGCGGCACACGCGATTCCGCTCGAAGCGCCGGCCGACATGCCGTATGGCGACAGGCGGGCTATGGTGAAAGACCGCTGGGGAAATACATGGCAGATCGCCACGCATCTGCGCGATCTCTCGGTTGACGAGATCCGTTCACGGCTGGCCGGCGGCGGTTAGGCGTCCGCGCGGCAGAACGTTTTTCAACAGCAAGCGGGCGACGGGTATGCGATGACGAAATCGTATTCGAACAACTGAATGCCTGTGGCGCCGAGCTGATCGTGACGCTGGGACGGGAGGGCAAGCAGGCGGCGCGAGTCGATGCCGGACAATATCCGCGCACGGCAGCCCCGCATGACGCGCTGAACAGCGAGGAAAGCCGGCACGCATATCCGCACGTAAATCGATCGTCGAACCGCCCGACGGTCGGATCAAGGCCGTCCTGGGCTTCGGGCAATTCAGCATGCGTGGTTTGGCGAAGGGGGAAGCCGCGTTCAAACTCGTCTGCATGGCATTGAACGTATGCGATCCATCCATGACGTCCTTTGGAGTCAGCGCGCCTATCGGCGAGACAACGCTGAGCTACGCTCTGAAATTTTTCCCCAGATGCTGCCCAAGCGAGAAGTATTGACGGAAGACGTAGTACAGCGGATGCCATCGATCGAGTTGGATTCGATCCGAGACGGTAAGCAGTTCGGAATGGACATGGATGCGCAGCGCCTTCACCTCGACGGCGATCAAGGCATCTGCTTCCTTGCCGATCTGATGGGTGCGAACCACGCCTGCTTCGATCTGGATCGGGCATTCAGCGGCTCGCATTGGAGCAACGCATTCACTCGCTTTCGCCGTAAGGCCGGCGCACTTGAACTTGTCACGTTCGAACCTGTAGCCCATCGTCCTCTTCGCATCGGGCATGGCTTCCGCCCCGGACGTTGCTGCGATGGCCTCGACGTTCGTCCACAACGACGCATCCGGCAAATTGAGTACCAACTCCTTGCATCGTTGCAGATTGCGACTGCATTGACCCGTTTCGCTCAGGCCGATCAGTAACGTATCGGACAGTGCCCAATAGGATGAGATAGGGCTAAGATTCGTGGTTCCGTCCGGACTCAGGCTGGAAACGAGTGCAACAGGTGTGCCGAAGTACAAAACAGGAAGGCTGATGCTGCGGGTTTCCATGATATTCGGAGAGGAATTTCGACACGCCATTTTCACTATGATCGGGACCACGTCGTTTCAGTGCTGCATGAAACGTCAATGACCGGCAGGCATCTTCCGGGGACGCAGCGCCTGGTAGTCGTTGGATTCCTGATGGGGGCAGCGGCGGCCAGCTCGCTGGCCCTGATGGTCAGCAAGATCGTGACGTTCGAGCAGCTCGGGGGCATGCGACATGACAATCCGTCTTTTTCATTTCAGCGACGATTCGACGATCGTGAAATTTCATCCAAGGCCCGTGCGTGTTGCGGTTGAGCGCCCGGCCGGACAAGAATGGTTGAATGGGCCATTGGTATGGTCGACGGATGAGGCGCACGAACTGCTGTACCTGTTTCCCAGGGAGTGTCCGCGCATCGTCGTCTGGCCGACACCGTCCACGAGCATCGAGGATCGGGCTGCATGGTTCGGTGGAACGTCGTTTCGCGCGATCGCGCATATCGAGCATGCGTGGCTCGACCGTTTCAAGACAGCCCGCATCTATCGCTACCATCTGCCTGTCGAACCGTTCGAGGATATCGGCGATGTCGGGATGCATGTCTCGCGTACGCCAGTCGTTCCCACCCGGGTTGACGCGCTGGATGATCTGGTGGGCGAACTGGCGTCGAGAGGTATCGCGTTACGTGTCGTGGACAGGCTCACGCCATTGAAAGGCGTCTGGCAAACGACGCTGCATGCCAGCGGCATCAGATTGCGAAATGCGCAGGACTGGGGGAAACCGGTGGGGACCCACTCGCAGCCAGGGCGGACGGTTACCGTTACGTAGCGGCGGCAACGGTTGATCGTGGAGCCCGGTGCGGTTCGCGTGGCACGTGCATCGACGGGTGCGAGAGAGCGCACGGCGCTTCTCGAACCCCTTTTCGCTCATGCGGTGACGTAAGGCGCCACGCTTCGGATGCCAATCCGGCAGGCGATCCCGGCGGTGCCTAGGCGTGACACATGCATAGCTCGAACTCGTGTCCGTCGGGGCTGCTCAGGACGATGCTTTTCATCGATTCAATCTTCAATCCGTCCATGACCACGGAGGCACCGTTTTCCAATGCCCGCTGCACGAACTCGTGAAGAGCCTCTTTCTCGAATTCGAAGACCGGAACCGAACCGCTGCCGTTGAATTCGTCGCCAAAGTCGTTTAGCAGAAGACCTAGCCGGTTTTCACCGATCATGAATTCCGTCCACTTCCCGGACTGCTTGTGCGGCTCGTGTCCGAGTAATCGTCGCCAAAACGAGACGGATGTCTCCATGTCGATGACTTTCAAATATACCGTCCGAAGCTTCATGGCGAGCCTTTGAAATTGATCAGGGCCGAATGTATCGGGGACGCCGACAGGTTTCTCATCCTAGCACCTGGCAACAATCTTTTGAGGGCTTCGGTCAGCCGCCGGAACGCGCCCCGATATACATTCGCATGGCTCAACTTCCATTCCCATAGAGGACACAGTCAGATTCGCCAGCGTGCACTTTCGGCGTGGTTATTCAGATTTGCCGCGAGTAAGCGGATTGAAATACGCCGGTCATTCCAGAGTGCGGAATAGCGCGCTTTTCTCCATCGTTGCCTGCTATCCGGACACGCGATCGTGCGGCCGGCAACCCAGAACGTCGGCGTCGTTTCCGTGGCCAGGGCGCGGACGCGCTGGCCGCCGTCCGCCGCGTGGCGCGTGACTGAAGCCGGCGTGGCGAGACCGACACCTGTCGCAATCGTCAAGATTCGCGTCGCGTGCGGATAAAACCTCCCGGTTCCACCCGCCGTTAACCCGTTCGCAGCCCATGCGCCGCGTGTTGCGACACGGCGCGCGTCTTTCGTGATCCGGAATCCACATCCGCCGCTGGCCGCGCCCGGCCGGCGCAAGGGAACGTCATGCGAAAACAACTCACTATCCGTGGTGGTCTCGTCGCGACCATCGCGGGCTATACCGTGCTGCTCGTGCTGGTGGTCGGCGCATGCATCGCGGCCCTCTATATGGGCAACGGTTCGCTCGAGGCGATGTACCGCGACGACACCGCGTCGCTGCTGCACCTGAAGACCAGCTCCGAGCGCATGCTCGTGCTGCGCGAACGGATGAGCGACGTCGCGCAGGTCATCAGCGCCGGCCGGTCGGCGAAGGAGGAGGTCGCGAAAGTCCACGCGCTCCTCAAGCAGAGCAACGACGAACTGGATGCCTACGCGCGCCTGCACGCGCGCAGCGCCGACGAACAGGCGCTGTTCGACACGCTGCAGAATCGCCGTCGTGCCCTGCTCGACGGCGTGTTCCTGAAGGCGCTCGCGCAACTCGACGGCGACGACGCGTTCGGCTTCCTCGACACGCAGCGCACCGCGCCGCCCGCCCTGTTCACCGTGTACCAGGAGGCGATCGATGCGCTCGAATCGTTCCAGGTCGCGCGTGAAAAGGCGCGCTACGAGGCGGCCGGTGTCCTTTTCCACCGGATCGTGTGGGGGATGGTCGCGGTCGCGGTGCTCGCGCTCGTCGTCGGCTTCGTGGCGCAGCGCGTGCTCGCGAAGGCGATCATCGAGCCGATCAGGCTCGCGGTCGGCCAGTTCGAAAAGATCTCGAAGGGCGACCTGACCGGCACGGTCGTCGTGCCCGGCGAGAACGAGATGGCGTATCTGCTGCATGCGCTGAAGCGGATGCAGGACGGCCTCGTCGACACCGTGAACCAGGTGCGCACGAGTACGGAGACGATCGTCGGCGACGTCCGCACGATCGCGAGCGGCAACGTCGACTTGTCGGCGCGTACCGAGCAGCAGGCCGTTTCGCTGCAGCAGGCGGCGGCGAGCGTCGAGCAGCTGACGGCGGCCGTGCGCCAGAACGCGGACAACGCGCGCGATGCCCGCACCTACGTCGAGGGCGCGGCGGGCATCGCGTCGCGCGGCGGCGACGCGATGCAGCGCGTCGTCGAGACGATGTCGGCGATTTCGCACAGTTCCGCGAAGATCTCCGGGATCGTCGGCGTGATCGAGAGCATCGCATTCCAGACCAACATCCTCGCATTGAACGCTGCCGTCGAAGCCGCGCGCGCGGGCGAGCAAGGGCGCGGCTTCGCGGTCGTCGCGACCGAAGTGCGCGGGCTCGCGCAGCGCTGCGCGTCGGCGGCGAAGGAAATCCGCGAGCTGATCGGCCATTCCGCGCAGCGCGTCGAGGACGGCAGCGGTCTCGTCGCCCTGGCCGGCTCGGCGATGGCCGAGCTCGTCGCCGCGGTCGAGCGCGTCAACACGATCATGAGCGACACCAGCCACGCGTTCGAAGAGCAATCGTCGGGCATCGAGCAGGTGAACGCCGCGGTCATCCAGATGGAGCAGGCGATGCAGCGCAATGCCGCGCTGGTCGAGGAGGCCGCGGCCGCGGCGCTGTCGCTTGACGAACAAGGCGCGCGGCTGAGCGCGGCGGTCGCGCAGTTCCGTCTGCGTGACGACGCGCTTGCGTGATGCATCGAGGCGGGCACCGGATCGCCAGGCCGCGATCGCGGCACGACACGGTGTGGACGTCGTCGAAGCAGCACACTTCTGGTGCGGACATCCTGACCGCCGATATTGACGCAACCGATGCGCCGGCACGATGAGGAACCGGATCCGGGCGAGCGTCGAACCCGATGCGCCGCTGTTCGCGTTCCGTGCCCGCGATGCGGCGACGGCGGTGCGGCGACGCCTGTCGGCAAGGGAGGCAGCGCGATTGCCGCCAGGTTCTCCACAGGGTTATGCACGGAAATTGTGGATAAGTCGGAGGACGGTGCATAACTGCCGACGCGTTCCTGAACGCGGAGGTTGCAATGTGACATCGCGCGGCGCGAATTGCTTTGCTGGAAAGATCGTTTAGTGGCCGAGGCGGATCGGAATAGCATGACGACTCCCCTCAACCGGCCGTCGCATGCGAGGCCGATGATTGCGACCGTACCGGCCCGACCATGACGACACTGAACGACTATCTCGAACAGAAGCGCGACGCCTGGCTCGCGAAAAAGGATGCCGCGCGCAACGATCCGGAATTCAAGGCGACGCCGCTGAAAGCGACCGTGCGTGCACTGGGCCGCAGCGGCGTGCGCGAGATCCGCATTCGCGATTTCCAGGTGATCAGCGACAGTCCGCCCGATTTTGCCGGCTACAACCTCGGGCCGGCGTCGCCTGAGTTGCAGCTCGGCGTGCTGGGCAGCTGCCTGACGCACATCACGCTGATCCAGGCCGCGGAGCGCGGCCTGAAGATCGACTCGATCGAAGTCGAGGTGACCGGCGACCAGCATCCGCTCGCGCAGCAGCCGGGCTTCGAGCATGTGCCGGTGTTCCCGCACAACCTCCGCTACACGCTCGATATCGTGTCGCCCGAATCGCCGGAGACGATTCGGGCATTGCATCAGGCGGTCGAGGCCGTGTGCCCGATCTTCAACCTGTTGACGCTGCCGCAGACGATCGACGGCGAATTGCGGCATACGCACGGTTGAGCACGGTTGATGTGCGTCGGTGCACCGGCGCGTCGCGGCCTTGCATGGGGCTGCGACGTGAGCGGGCACGCTCGATCTCCCGCGCACCCTGTTGGGGCGCCGATACGACGGCGATGCTCGCCGCACGCGCGTGACACTGCGGATGCGTTGCCCTGGCGTTGAACGTGTGCCGGATCGGGGTCGGGAGATGCCGGCGACGAATCGGTGATGAATCAGCCCGGAATCAGCCCGCGCGAATTCCGGATTCCTCACGCGGGTTGCCGTGCGTCAAACGCTTCGCTCCACCGGCACGATCCTGAAGATGCTGGAACGCGTCCAGCAGCCGCGCGCGCAGCACGGCCAGCGACGGGTCGCGGCGGTCGCGCGGTCGTGCGGCCTCGACATGGATCTCGTCGTCGATGCGGCCCGGGTCGGGCGCGAGCATCAGCACGCGATCGCCCAGGTACAGTGCTTCGTCGAGATCGTGCGTGACGACGATCGCGGCCATCCGGTGCCGCGCGACGACATCGAGCAGCAGCGTCTGCAACCGCATCCGGGTCATCGCGTCGACCGCGCTGAACGGTTCGTCGAGCAGCAGCAGGTCCGGTTCGCCGAACAGCCCGCGCGCGATCGCGGCGCGCTGGGCCATCCCGCCCGACAACGTGGCCGGCAGTTGCCGGGCGACGCCGGCAAGGCCGACTTCGTCGAGCAGCCGGGCGACGGCCGGCGCGCGCCCGCCTCGCGGGCCGGCCGCAAAGCCGACGTTGTCCGCGATCGATAACCACGGCAGCAGTCGCGGCTCCTGGAAGATCACGCCGACGCGCGGGGAGGGGCCGTCGAGCGCGACGCCTCCCAGCTTCACGCTGCCGCGGAAATCCGTGTCGAGGCCGGCGACGATTCGCAGCAGCGTGCTCTTCCCGCATCCGCTCGGGCCGACCACGCAGACGATCTCGCCGCGCGTGACCTGCAGCGGGACGTCGGCGAGGATCGTGCGGTCGCCGTAATACTTGCGGGTGATGCGCAGGTCGAGCAGCGGTGTTGCCGCGTCCGCTGCCGTGTGTGCGGAAGCGCGCGTGCTCATGTCGACACCTTGCGTTTCGCGTGATCGAATGCGTCGCGCCAGCCGAGCCAGTGCGACTCGATGCGTGCCATCGCGCCGTCGGTCAGCTTGCCGAGCAACGCCAGCAGCAGGATCGCGCCGAACACGAGATCGGGCCGCCCGGTCTCGCGGCCGTCGCTCAGCAGGAAGCCGAGGCCGCGCGTGGCCGCGATCAGCTCCGCGGCGACCATGAACATCCACGCGAGGCTGAGGCCGGTACGCAGGCCGGTGACGATCTGCGGCAGCGCGGCCGGCAGCAGGATTCGCCGGAACAGTGCGAGCGGGCCGAGCCGGTACACGGCGCCAAGCTCGACGAGCTTGCGGTCGACGTCGCGAATGCCGGCGACCACCGCGAGGTGGACGGGGAAGAATGCGCCGATGGCGATCAGCGTGATTTTCGGTGCTTCATCGATGCCGAGCCACAGCAACAGCACCGGCACCCACGCGAGCGACGGAATCGCGCGCAGCGCCTGGAACGTCGGTTCGAGCAGCGCGTCGATCCGTCGGCTCAGGCCCATCGCCGCGCCGACGGCGAGCGCGAGTACGGCGCCGGCCGCGAAACCCGCCGCGACCCGCAGCGTACTCACGCCGACGTGGCGCGCCACGCGCGTGACGCCCATGCCGGCGAGCGTGGCGAGAATCTCGCTCGGCGCCGGAACGAGATGGGCCGGCAGCCAGCCCTGGCGCACGACGACCTCCAGCAACGCGAGCACCGCGAACGGCAGCGCGAGGCCCGCGAGCCGCCACCGGCGAAGCGGATCGCTCCGGCCGGCGCGTGGCGACGCGGGGCGGCGAGCCGCGAGCGTGTCGTCGCGGGCAGCGCTGTTCGTCATGGGCGGCAGGCTCAGTGCGAAGCGGCGACGAGCGGGCGCACGAACGCCGGATCGATCAGCGTATCGACGATCTTCGCGGGATCGACACCGGGCTTGGTCAACTGCTCGGCCGTCAGCACCGGCGCGGCCGCCTTCAGTGCCGCGCGCTGCGTTTCGCCGGGTGCGGGGTCGCTGAAGTCGTTGCGCTGAAGCTGCAGTTTCGCCACCGGCAGCGACACCTTCGATTCGTCGGCGACGATCTGCGCGGTGTCGGCCGGATGCGCGACGATCCACTGCCGCGCGCGATCGTAGACCTTCAGTACGCGCGTGACCGCTTGCGGGTACTGGCTGGCGAACGCGTCGCGGACGTTCAGGAAACCGTAGGTATTGAACGCGACGTTGCGGTAGAGGAGGCGGGCGCCGTCGTCGAGCTGCGCCGCGGCCATGTGCGGATCGAGCCCGGCCCACGCATCGACCTGGCCGTTCGCGAGCGCGGTGCGCCCGTCGGGATGCTGCAGGTTGACGATCTCGACGTCGTCGCGGGTCAGGCCCACCGTGTGCAGTGCGCGCAGCGTGAACAGGAACGGATCGGTGCCGCGCGTCGCGGCGATTTTCTTGCCCTTCAGGTCCGCGAGCGAGCGGATCGGCGAATCCTTGCGGACCACGAGCGCGGTCCACTCGGGGCGCGAGAACACGTAGACGGTATGGATCGGGTTGCCGTTCGCGCGTGCGAGCACCGACGCGAGACCCGCGGCGGAACCGAAGTCGACCGCGCCGCTGTTCAGGTATTCGAGCGCGCGATTGCTGCCCAGGCTCAGCACCCAGCGAATCGACGTGCGGTCGGCCTTGAATTCGTCCTCGAGCCAGCCGAAGTGGCGGATCACCAGGCTCTCCGGCGAGTAGTACGCGTAGTCGACGCGGATTTCCGCGGGCGTCGCCGCGCGTGCGTGCACCGACACGAGGCCGGCGAACGCGGCAACGACGAGGGCCGCGGATTGCCATGCGCGGGACCAGGACAGCTTCATCGGGGATTCTCCGGAAGAACGGCAACGAGCCGGGGACAGGCAGGGTGACCGGCTAATGTAGCGAAGCCGCGGGGTTTCGGTAACGAAGAAATCCGCGATTGAACATGCGCGTTGCTGATAAGCGCGGGCGGCGGGCAACTTTATGACGCGGGTCGATTAATTTATCGGTTTATATCGCTTGGGAGAACCGGATCGGAAGAACAGAATGCCTGCTGCCGGAGCTCGACGGCGTTGCGTGTCGAGAGGCGTGCAGTTGCGAAGGGTCGTTACCGGCCGCGATTGAACACGCACGACTTCCGGCTTCATGCGGACATCGCCGGCCCGTCGGCGGAAAACAAAGGAGTGCGATGAGTTCGATCGACCTGAATGCCGTCACCCCGGCTTCCTCCCCCATTCGCTCGGCAAGCGACGTCGCGCGCCTGATCAACACGGTGGACAGCTCCGTCAGCCATGCCCGGATGATCGTGCTGCTGGCGCTCGGCGGCGTCTTTCTCGATGCATACGACCTGACGACGCTGTCCTACGGGATCGACGACGTGGCGCGCGAATTCGGCCTGGCACCCGCGCTGACCGGGCTGGTCGGGTCGGCGATCATGATCGGGACGATCTTCGGAAGCCTGATCGGCGGATGGCTGACCGACAGGATCGGCCGTTATCAGGTGTTCATGGCCGACATGCTGTTTTTCGTGGTCGCGGCGATCGCGGCCGGTCTTGCGCCCAATGTATGGGTGCTGATCGCCGCGCGCTTCGTGATGGGGCTCGGTGTCGGCATCGACCTGCCCGTCGCGATGGCGTTTCTCGCGGAATTCTCGAAGTTCAACGGTCGCGGCAACAAGGCGTCGCGGCTCGCCGCGTGGTGCCCGATGTGGTACGTGGCGTCGTCGGCCTGCTTCCTGCTGATCTTCGGGCTGTATTTCCTGCTGCCTGCCGAGCACGCGGGATGGCTTTGGCGCGCATCGCTGATCTTCGGCGCGGTGCCGGCCCTCGTCATCATCCTGTTCAGGAACCGCTTCATGAACGAGTCGCCGCTGTGGGCCGCGAACCAGGGCGACCTGGCCAATGCCGCGAGGATCCTGCGCGAGTCGTACGGGATTCACGCACACGAGGCGGAGGACGCACGACGCGCGCCGAGCCAGCCGCCCGTGCGCATTCGCGTGCTGTTCCAGCGCCCGTACCTGGGGCGCACGATCGTCGCCAGCGTGATGAACCTGTGCATCCCGTTCGAATACACGGCGATCGCATTCTTCCTGCCGTCGATCCTGTCGCAGTTTCTCGGTGCGGGCGTGTTCGAAACGATCGCGGCGTCGCTGGCGCTGAACGTGCTGTTTGCGTTCACCGGCGGTTTGCTGGGCATGCGCCTGGCCCATCGCCATGCGTCGCGCCATGTCGCGATCGCCGGTTTCGCGCTCCAGTTCGTCGCGCTCGTGGCGCTCGCGCTGGCCGGGCATCCGCATGGCGCACTCGCGATCGGCTTCGTGCTGCTGATGCTCGGCACCTGGCTGTTCGCCGAAGGTTTCGGGCCCGGCGCGCAGATGATGATCTACCCGACGCTGTCGTATCCGGCGTCGATCCGCGGCACCGGTGTCGGCTTCGGGCGGTCGCTGTGCGGCATCGGCCAGGCGCTGGCGCTGTTCGTGCTGCCGATCCTGCAGGCGCGTCTCGGCACGGACATGTTCTGGGTCGTCGCGATCAGCGCCGCGACGCCGATCGTGTTCCTGCTGATCGTACGTTACGAGCCGACGGCGCGGGACATCGACGACGACGGCGCAGAGTGAAGGTGGTCGGGATCGTTCGTCGGCTGGAAAACGCGCGCGCTTTCATCAGTGCGCGCGTCGTCGTTACCGAGATGTCTGCATTGCTGTCGATGCGCGAGTGCGCAGGCAGAACGCGCAGCGGGGCTGCACCGGGCTTCTTAGAGTGAGGGGGGGAGAGCAGCGATCGGGCGAGGTGTCGGGCGAGCGGCCCGACGCACCGGTTGCTGCCTGTCGTGAAGCCGGCCGGCCCGCACACGGGCCGACCAGCCGCCGCGATGCCGTCCGCTCAGGCCGCTACCCGCTCGGCATCGCGCTTGACCTGCTCGATGTCGCGGAACTGCGCGGCCGGGTGTTCGTCCGGCAGCCGCGCCGACCCGCCGAACAGTTTCTCGCGCAGCGTGCCCGGCGCATAGCCGGTCGGATACACGCCGCGCCGCTGCAGTTCGGGGACGAGATGACGCACGACGTCCTCGAAGGTTTCGTGCGCGACCGCATACGCGAGGTTGAAGCCGTCCACGTCCGTGGCGGCAACCCATTCCTGCAGGATGTCCGCGACGGTCGCCGCCGAGCCGACGAACACCGGGCCCAGGCCGCCGATGCCGCCCCAGGCCGCCAGTTCCTCGATCGTCCAGGCGGTGTCGCCGCCCGACAGATGCTCGACCGCCGATACGATCGCATTCGTCTCGACGCGCCGGACGGGATCGTTCGGCGCGTACTGGCCGAAGTCGATGCCGGTCCAGCCCGACATGAATACCAGCGAGCCGTCGTACGACACGTACTTGCGATATTCGTCGAACTTGGCCTGCGCCTTCTCGTCGGTTTCGTCGACGATCACGGTGACGAGGTTGTAGATCAATACCTTGCTCGCATCGCGCCCCGCGGCGGTGGCCTGCGCGCGCACGTCGGCCACGTAGCGCGCGAGTTGCGCGCGGGTCGGCGCGGCGACGAACACGCATTCGGCGTGCTGCGCGGCGAACGCCTTGCCGGGGCCGGACGCGCCGGCCTGGAACAGCACCGGCGTGCGTTGCGGCGACGGTTCGCACAGGTGGTAGCCGGGCACGTCGAAGAAGCGGCCCTTGTGGCCGATCTCGTGCACCTTCTCCGGATGCGTGAACACGCGGCCGTCGCGGTCGCGCACTACCGCGCCGTCTTCCCAGCTCCCTTCGAACAGCTTGTACAGCACCTCGACGTATTCGGCCGCGACCGCATAACGGTCGTCGTGCGTGCGCAGGCCGTGGTCACCGATGTTCTTCGCGCCGCTTTCGAGGTAGGACGTGACGATGTTCCACGCGAGCCGGCCCTTCGTGTGATGATCGGCGGTCGACAGCCGGCGCGCGAACGTGTACGGGTGTTCGAACGTCGTCGACGCGGTGATGCCGATGCCGAGATGCTCGGTCGCCATCGCGATCGGCGCGGCGAGCTGCAGCGGATCGTTGACCGGGATCTGCGCGGCCTGGTGCAGCGCGTGATAGTTGCTGCCCTTGTAGACGTCGTAGTAGCCGATCACGTCCGCGATGAAGATCGCGTCGAAGATCCCGCGCTCGAGCACGCGGGCGAGGTCGGTCCAGTAGTCGAGATCCTTGTACTGCCACGACCGGTCGCGCGGATGGGCCCACAGCCCGGGCGACTGGTGGCCGACGCAGTTCATCTCGAACGCGTTGAAGCGGATGGTCTTGCCGGTCTTGCTCATTGGGCGGCTCCGGTTTCTGCTTGCGTGCCCGCGCCGTTGCCGACCTGCCAGACGAACGGCGGCGTGCGCCCGTTGATGACCCAGTCGCCGACGATCCGCGCCTTGTAGACGAGCGGATTGTGCGACGACACGGTGCGCGCGTTGCGCCAGTGGCGGTCGAGCGCCGTCGTGCTGCGGGTGGCGGACGCACCGAGCGCGTCGAACAGGTGCGTCGCCGCACGCAATACGAGTTCCGACACGACGAGCTGGCTCTGCGCGGATTCGATCTCGGCCGCGACGTTCGCATCGTGCTCGGCCGCCGCGTCGCCGCCGAAGTGCGCTTCGTAGGCTCGTTGCAGCGGCTGCGCGGCGCGCTGCGCGAGCGCGTCGGCCGCGTAGGCCCACGACGCGATCTCGCCGACCACCTGCTGCAGCTGCGCGTCGTCGCCGGCACGCGGCGCGTTGCCGTGGCTGTACACGCGGGTGCGGTGGCGCACCAGTTCGCCGGCGTCGCGCACAATCGCGTGGCCGATGCCGGCCAGCGTCGCGACGTGGAAGAGCTGGTAGAACGCGGTCTGGTACTTGAAGCGTCGCGCGAAGTCGATCACGTCCCGTGCGTCGACCGTCGCGTCCTCGAAGCGCGTGGTGCCGCTGCCGGTCGTCGTCTGGCCGAAGCCGTCCCAGTCGTCTTCGCGGATCACGCCGGGCTGCGCGGTCGCGACGGCGACGATCACGTCGCTGCCGTCGCTCGCGCGTTGCGCGAACACGTCGATCCAGTCGGCAAACAGGCTGCCGGTGCTGTAGAACTTCCGGCCGTTCAGCACGAGCCGGCCGTTCTTTTCCGACACCTTCGTGATGGTCTGGCCGAGCGACACGTCGCCGGTCTCGGTCCATGCATTGCCGACGAGCTGGCCGCTCGCGAAGCGGTCGAACCACGTCTGTCGATCGGCGCCGGGCGGCGCGTTCAGCCAGTCCTCGACGAACGCGAAGTGCCCGCGCAAGGCCTGCGGCAGATTGGAATCGGCGGCGGCGAGCTCGGTCAGCAACTGGAACAGCTGCGGCAGCGATGCGCCGGCGCCGCCGTCGCGCACCGGCAGCCGGACGGCGCCGAAGCCGACGGCCTTCAGCCAGCCGATCGCCTCGTGCGGCAGTTCGCGGCGGCGTTCGCGTTCCGCGGTGCCGGCCGCGATGCGTTCGAAGATCGGCCTGAAGCGGCTGGCAAGCGCGTCATAGTCGGTGCCGGTGGAAAGTTCGGTTGCGGCGGGAGATGAAGTCATGCGGTGGTCCTTGAAAGGCGGGGGCCGTCGATGCCGGCAGGCCAGTATAGGAAGCACGATGCGGACGATCCAATAACGGATTCGTACATCCTTATCGCTGCCGGGCATTACGCGGGCGACGCGCCGCGGCATCGATGCCGGGGTGTCGATATCGCTGCTGACGCGCGGTTTTTTGCGCGCGGTGTGCCGC
Organism: Burkholderia sp. ZZQ-2; assembly: GCF_050768715.1. Classification (NCBI taxonomy): domain Bacteria; kingdom Pseudomonadati; phylum Pseudomonadota; class Betaproteobacteria; order Burkholderiales; family Burkholderiaceae; genus Burkholderia; species Burkholderia sp. ZZQ-2. The sequence continues at coordinate 28,322 of NZ_LDVA01000346.1, forward strand.
ATCGTTTGCCGTTCAAAGGAATATCGTTGTGCGAATCGCTCGGTTTGCCGGCGCTCGGGGCGCTGCTAGATTGAACGTTTCCGTCAACCAGCAGGAGAGCCCGATGTCAGAGACGAGCGCCACGATCCAGGAACGACCGGCCGATACGCAACCGCAGGCGGCCAGCGTGATCGCCGACGACGCACAGGCCATCGCGGCCGCGCACGCGCTTGCGCAACGGCTCGCGCAAGGCGCGGCCGAGCGCGACCGGGAGCGCCGGTTACCGCGCGACGAGATCGAATGGTTCTCGCAGTCGGGGCTGTGGGCCATCACGGTGCCGAAGGCTTATGGCGGTGCGGGCGTCTCGCATGTGACGCTGACGGAGGTGGTGAAGATCGTCGCGGCGGCCGATCCGTCGCTCGGGCAGTTGCCGCAGAATCATTTCGGGCTGGTCGACGTGATCGCGCTGACCGGCACCGACGCGCAGAAGCGTCTCTTCTTCTCGGAAGTGCTGAGCGGCAAGCGGTTCGGCAACGGCTTTTCGGAGAAGGGCACGAAACACGTGCTCGACCTGAAGACGCGCGTGCGCCGGGACGGCGACGATTACGTCGTCGACGGCACCAAGTTCTATTCGACCGGGGCGCTGTTCGCGCATTACGTGCCGGTGCTCGGCCTCGACGACGAGCGCCGCGCGTGGCTCGCATACATCCGCCAGCCGGCGCCGGGGCTGACCGTGATCGACGACTGGTCGGGATTCGGGCAGCGGACCACCGCGAGCGGCACGGTCGTGCTCGATAACGTGCGCGTGCCTGCGTCGCACGTGCTGCCGGCGCAGCGCGTGTCGGACCTGCCGACGCTGAACGGCCCGCTGTCGCAGATCATCCAGGCCGCGATCGACGCGGGCATCGCCAGGGCCGCGCTCGACGATACGCTGGCGTTCGTGCGCACACGCACGCGGCCGTGGGTCGACAGTGGCGTCGAGCGCGCGGCGGACGATCCGTTGACGATCCGCGAGATCGGCCATCTGCACATTCAACTGCATGCGGCGGAGGCGTTGCTCGAGCGCGCGGCGCGCACGCTCGACGAGATCGCGGCGCGCGGCGACGTGACCGAGGACGACGTTGCGCGCGCGTCGGTGGCGGTGGGCGAGGCGAAGGTGCTGACGACGGAGATCGCGCTGCTCGCGGGCGAGAAGCTGTTCGAGTTGGCCGGCACGCAGGCGACGCTTTCCGAGCACAACCTCGACCGGCACTGGCGCAATGCACGCACGCATACGCTGCACGATCCGGTGCGCTGGAAATATCACCTCGTCGGCAACTACTACCTGAACGGCGTGCGCCCGGCGCGCCATGCGTGGAATTGAATCCGTTGCGATCGTGGCTGCTTCGCCCGGCGATGACTGAGCGAGCCGCCGCGGTCTGATGCATCCACACGATCGTGTGGCGAACCCGGCACTGCGTTCGACGCGCAGGCGCCGGGATCAACGGCGGATCGGGTTGTCGATCGTGTGCCGTGCGGCACTTGCGGCGATAATCGGCATCCCGACCTCGACTGCCGCCCCTCATGTCCCTCCCTGCGTTCGCACCCTTTCAGGATCTGGCCAAGGCCCTGCTGGCTCACTGGAGCGGCGCCGACGGCGACGGTTCCCACGACACTTCGCATCTGCAACGCGTGTGGAAGAACGCGGCCGCGATCCAGGCGAAGGAGGGCGGCGATGCCGAGGTGCTGTTCGCCGCGACGTTGCTGCACGACTGCGTGGCGGTGGAGAAAGATTCCCCGCTTCGCGCGCAGGCATCGCGGCTGTCGGCGCAAAAGGCCCGGCAGGTGCTGAAGTCGCTGGATTGGCCGGACGCGAAGATCGACGCCGTTGCTCACGCGGTCGAGGCGCACAGTTTCTCGGCCTGTGTCGCGCCGACGACGCTCGAAGCAAAGGTGTTGCAGGACGCCGACCGGCTCGATGCGATCGGCATGGTGGGCGTCGCGCGGTGCTTTTATGTCGCGGGGCGGATGGGCAGCGCGCTGTACGACCCGGCCGATCCGCACGCATCGGAACGGGAACTCGACGACACGCGTTTCGCGATCGATCACTTCCGCACGAAACTGCTGAGGCTTTCAACCGGTTTCCAGACCGCCACCGGTACCCGGATGGCGATCGTTCGTCGCGACCGGTTGCAGCGTTTTCTCGACGAGTTTGCAGACGAGATCTGATCCGGCCGCGCGTGACGAAGCGGCCCGGTACTATCGGCGCATGGAGCGCGTGCTGGCGGATCGCGAGTTTCTGGCCGGCGCGTATTCGTACGCCGACATCGCGTTCTACATGGCGCAGTTGTTCGGTGCGCGCAAGGGCGCACCGATGACGGATGAAACGCCGCGCCTGCTCGCGTGGCGTGAGCGGATGACCGCACGTCCCGCCGTGCGCAAGGTCGCCGGTGCGATGGCCGGGTATCTCGCCTCGATCGGAGAAGCGGTTCCCGATTTTCTTCGCGGGCTTGATTCGCTGCTGTCGGGAGCGGACAGACGGGGGACGACGGCCTTCGACGACGATTGCCGCTGAAGGCCGCGTCGGCGCTTTCCGTGTTCAGCCGCGGATGAACGCGAGCAGGTCGGCGTTGATCGTGTCGGCGTTGGACGTGGGCATGCCGTGCGGGAGGCCCTTGTACGTCTTCAGCGTGCTGTTCCTCGCCAGCTTCGCCGACAGGAGACCGGAATCGGCATACGGGACGATCTGGTCGTCGTCGCCATGCATCACGAGAACGGGAATCGTGGTGCTTTTCAGGTGTTCGGTGAAGTCGGTCTGCGAGAACGCGACGATGCCGTCATAGTGGGCCTTCGCGCTGCCCATCATGCCCTGCCGCCACCCGTTCCGGATGACGCCTTGCGACGGTCTGGCGCCATCGCGGTTGTAGCCGTAGAACGGGGCGGCCGTCCCGACGCGATCCGACGCGCCCCTCTATTTCGGTCCTTGACCTTGAAGTTGACTTCAATCCTAGAGTGCTTGCTGACGGCGGTGAGTCAGCGGGCTTCGGGTGTTGCCTGCCACGGTCGATCATCGACGAGAGGCGACGAACATGGACAGGCGGTTTACACAGGTCGAATTCGGGCCGCACACGGTCGACGTGCCCGAAGGCGGGTACTACGACCGGTTCCGGATGAATCCCGACCTCGATGAGGTGGCGCGCGATCCCGCCGCGGGGAACATCGATTTTTTCCGTCGGATTCCGAAGCGTCAGGTCGCTTCGCGGGTCGGCCCGACCTGGGCGCCGAATTTCTACTACCGTTCCAGCAGCATCCAGCTGCTGTTCCTTGCGCCGCTCGAACGCCTGCGGACCACGCTGCCGGTGCCGCTCGAACCGCTGCGTGCGCTGCCCGGGTACGGGCTGGTCGCGTTGACCTTCTTCTCGTATTCGGTGTGCGACAACGATCCGTATGACGAAGTGTCCGTCGCGGTGGTCATCCGCCGGCCCGGCGCGACAGGGTCGCACGCGCGCGAGCTGATCGATTCGATGCGGCGCCGGAGCTTCTTCGCGCACGTGCTGGCGTTGCCGGTCACCACGGAAATCGCGCGAGTGCGCGGCGTGCACGGTTATCGGTTGCCCAAGTGGCTCGCCGACATCGACGTGGACCTCGGCGCCACTGCCCGCGCACGCATCGCCGGCCCGGGTGGCCGGCCGGACCTGAGCCTGAGCGTGCCGCTGCCGGAACTGACCCACGTCGCATCGCAGTCGCACATGGGCTCGACGACGATGATCAATCGCATCGACGGCGAATGGCACCAGACATCGGTGCAGACGAATGCGCTATCGTTCGCCCAGCGCCTGTTGCCGCGCAACGTCGAGCTCGTGCGGCACGGCGGCCCGTTGAGCCAGCTGCTCGACGGGCTGGGCGCGTCCACCATCCTGCGTCTCGACGTGGTGAAGGACGCGCAACTGGTCCTGAACCTGCCGACCCCGCTGAAGGCCTTCGATGAACCCGGAAAGCAACGCTGACGCCACGTCCGTTCGCGGCACCCCCGCGCCGAAGGAATCCCCCATGAGGAACCGCCCATGACCCGGCCGACCTACGATCTCGTCGTATTTGGCGCCACCAGTTTCGTCGGGCAGATCCTGGCCCGTTACCTGTCCGAGTACCTGTTGGGCTCCGGCGAGACGCTGCGCTGGGCCATCGCCGGCCGCTCCGAAGCGAAGCTCAGGCAGGTCAGGGATACGCTGGGTGCGGCCGGGCAGTCGGTGCCGATCATCGTTGCCGATGCGGCCGACGAAGCGCAGCTTCGAGCACTTTGCGCGCAGACGCGCGTGGTCGTGTCCACCGTCGGCCCCTATGCGCTTTACGGGGAGCCGCTGGTCAGGGTCTGCGCGGAAACCGGCACCGACTACTGCGACCTCACCGGCGAGACGCAGTGGATCAAACGGATGATCGACAGGTACGAGCCGGCGGCGCGGCAATCCGGCGCGCGCATCGTCCATTGCTGCGGCTTCGATTCGGTGCCGTCGGACATGGGCGTGTTCTTCCTGCAGCAGCAGGCGCGGCAGCGATGGGGCGTGCCGGCCGCGCAGGTGAAGATGCGCGTCAGGACACTGAAGGGCGGCGCGTCGGGCGGCACGGTGGCGAGCGTGATCAACGTCGTCCGCGAAGCGGCCGCCGATCCCGCGTTGCGCAGGGAACTGCTCGATCCTTATTCGCTGTGCCCGAAGGGGCACGGCTTCACGGTACGCCAGCATGCGGTGCGGTCCGCGGCGTTCGATCGCGACTTCGACGCATGGATCGCGCCATTCGTGATGGCGGCGATCAACGAGCGTGTCGTGCATCGTTCCAATGCGCTGGCCGGCAACGCGTACGGCAGCCGCTTCACGTATGACGAAGCGGTGATGACGGGCACGGGCCTCAAGGGCCGCCTGACGGCGCTGACGATGGTGGCCGGCCTCGGCGCGTTCATGGTCGGTGTCCTCATCAAGCCGGTGCGCAGCCTGATGGAGCGTTTCCTGCTGCCGAAGCCCGGCGAGGGGCCGAGTGCGGCCGCCCAGCTGGCCGGCCGTTACGATTTGCGTTTCTTCGGTCGTGCCGACGACGGGCGGACCTTGCGCGTGAAAGTCACCGGCGACCGCGATCCGGGCTATGGCTCCACCGGCAAGATGCTCGGCCAGGCCGCGATCGGTCTCGCGCTGGATTACGGCGGAGACGGCGTCAAGACCGGCCGCGGCGGCGGCTTCTGGACGCCCGCGACGATGTTCGACGAGCGCTACATCGAGCGCCTGGTTCGCCACGCGGGGCTGCGTTTCGACGTGATTTGACGGTGCGTGCCGTTCGCCCTGCGACAGGAAGCCGATAAAGCTCGGATAACGAATCAATTTCAGGAGACAACCTGCAGTCACGACGGGACGGATGGCCGGATGCGATCCGGCGAAGGAGTATCGGAACATGAAGATCGGGGAACTGGCGGAACGCACCGGCCTTACGCCTTCGCGCATCCGCTTCTACGAGCGCATCGGTCTGTTGACGCTCGTCGCGCGCGAAGCGAACGGCTACCGCTCCTATCCGCAGGAAGCGTTGACGGTGCTCGATCTGATCACGGCCGCGCAGAAGGCGGATTTCAGTCTCGACGAGATTCGCACGCTGATTCCGGCCGGCCTCGCGCAGTGGCCGTGCGATTCGTTGCTGGAGGCGCTGCACCGCAAGGTGCGGGACATCGAGGCACTGGAGGCGCGGCTGGCGCGCAGCAAGGCGCAGGACTTGTCGCTGATCGCCGAAATCGCGGCGAAACCGGCGTCGGTCGATTGTGCAACCCATGCGAAACGATTGCTGTCGCGGCTCCCGCCGGGGAATGCGGCGGAGGGCGGCGAGGCTGCCGCCGGATTGTCGGATGGCAGTACACATACCCATGACCTCGATACGCTGCCGAGGCGAACCATAACCTTCAAGCAAAGTTGAGGGTCAAGACCCTTTCGTTTTCGCTTCTGTTTTCGTCTTCGCTGCCCGCGCAGGGCTGGCGGGCAGTATGAGTCCGTCCAGCAAGGTTGTTAGCGCATCTTCGATCGCGTGATCGCCGACCTTCTCGCGCACCAGCCGCCGGTCGATCGCCAGCATCGTCAGGCCATGCAGATGCGCCCAGCAGGCGGTCGCCTGACCGAGCGCCGGGCGCGGGCGGATCGTGCCGGCGCGCTGGCCGTGTTCCAGGATGTCGACGACCAGCAGGAAAGGCGCCTGCACGCGCGGATCGAGATGGATGTCCGAGGGCTCCCCGGCATCCGCGGCAAACATCAGTCGATAGAGATCCGGGTTGCGCTGCCCGAATGCGAGATGGGCATACGCGAGGGCCAGCAGCACGTCCGGTGCGCTCGCCGAGGGATCGATGGACGCGGCGAGCTCGTCGCGCAGGCGGTCGAAGCCGATCAGTGCGAGCTCGTGCAGCAACGCGGCCTTGTCCGGGAAATGCCGGTACGGCGCGGAGTGGCTGACGTTCGCGCGCCGCGCGATTTCGCGCAGCGTGAACTGCCAGCCCTGCTGCTCCTGCAGCGTGTCGAGCGCCGTTTCGATGATCGCGCGACGCAGATCCCCGTGATGATAAGCCTTTTGCCCGGCGTCCGCATCCTCATCCGACGACATCGTGTTGCTCCTATGTTGACAGGGGACACATTGTGGTCCTATGATCCGCCGCATGCAAGTTGACAGTGTCTACATCGACGCAACCTCGTGAGGTGCACCATGGCCGTTTCCGCAGAATCCATCTCGAGCTTCGACCCGGCGGTGCTGCTGGCCCGTCAGCGCAACGCGTTCGTCAGCGAGGGGCCGCCGACCTTGCCGCAGCGCAAGGCCCGGCTCGCGCGGCTGCGCGCCGTGGTGCTGGCGTATCGCCGCGAAGTGGAGGAGGCGATCAGCGCCGATTTCGGGAATCGCTCGCGGCACGAGACCGCGATCATGGAACTGGTCGGCGTGATCCAGGCGATCGACTACCTGACGCGCAACCTGCGCCGCTTCACGAAGCCGCAGCGCCGGCACGTCGGGATTTTCTATCGGGCCGGGCAGGCTCACGTGGAGTACCAGCCGTTGGGTGTGATCGGCGTGATGGCGCCGTGGAATTACCCGTTCTCGCTTACCTTCATTCCGCTGGCGACCGCGCTGGCCGCGGGCAATCGCGCGATGCTCAAGCCGTCGGAACTGACGCCGCGCACCAGCGAGGTGATGCGCCGGATGCTCGCGGAGACCTTCCCGAGCGAAGAAGTCGCGGTCGTGCTCGGCGGCCCGGAAGTCGGCGCGGCCTTCAGCGGCCTGCCGTTCGACCATCTGCTGTTCACCGGAAGCACGCAGGTGGGCCGCAAGGTCATGAAGGCGGCCAGCGAGAACCTGGTGCCGGTGACGCTCGAACTCGGCGGCAAGAGCCCGGCGATCGTCGCGCGGGGGCATGTCGATGGCCGGACGATGTCGAGCATCGTGTTCGGCAAGCTGTCGAACGGCGGACAGACCTGCGTGGCGCCCGACTATGCGCTGGTGCATGAAGACGACCTGGACGCGTTCGTCACGCAATACGATGCGGCCGTCGCGCGCTTCTATCCGGACGGGCCGACGAGCCCGGATTACACGTCGATCGTCAGCGACCGGCATTACGACCGCCTGAAGGGGCTCGTCGACGAAGCGCGCAGCAAGGGCGCGCGCGTGATCGAGGCGGGCGTGAGCCCGCAGCAGGCGGCGACCCGCAAGCGGACGCTCGCCCCCACGCTGATCGTCGGCGCCGGCGACGATACGGCCGTCATGCAGGAAGAAATCTTCGGGCCGATCCTGGCGGTGCGCACGTATCGCACGATCGACGAAGTCGTCGACTACGTGAATGCGCGTCCGCGTCCGCTCGTGCTGTATTACTTCGGTGCGCAGGACGGCGACTGCGAGTCGCTGCTCAAGCGCACCACGTCGGGCAATGTCGGCATCAACAACACGCTCCTGCATGTCGCGCAGGAAGACTTGCCGTTCGGTGGCGTTGGTCCGAGCGGGATGGGCGCGTATCACGGCATCGAGGGATTCCGCGCGATGAGCCACGCGAAGGGCGTGTTCGTGCAGGGGCGCTGGAACCTGCCGAGCCTGCTGCGCGCGCCGTTCGGCAAGCTCGCGGATCTCTCGCTGGCGGCGCTGCTCGGGCGGAGCCGGGAACCGGTGGGCGTGCGCGCGGGATTGAGCGCCAAGCGCTGAACGCGGCCGCACGATGCCTGCTAGGGCGTAGTGCGCTTGCCCGCTCCCGTGCGAACGGCGGCTTCGTCGAAGATCGTCGCGGCGAATTCGACCGCGGCCGGCACCCGCGCGTCATGCATCAGCACGAATTCGACTTCCGGCAGTTCCGGCAAGCCGTCGGCCACGCCGAGTTCCCGGAGCGTGCCGTCGATCGCGCTGCGCGGCACCGGCGCGATGGCGATGCCGGCGCGCACGCATGTCCGGATGCCGGCGACGCTCGGGCTTTCGCATGCGATCCGGTAGCGCAGGTCGGCCAGCGCGAGTGCCTTGAGGGCGGCGCCCCGGTACGGGCAAGGATCGGGGAAGCACGCGAGCGGCACCTCGCCTTCCGGCAACCGCTCGTGGCGCGCAAATGCCCAGACGAGCGGCTCTTGCCACAGCGTCGCGCCCTGATCCGTGTGCGCGCACCGGCTGCCGATCACGAGATCGAATTCGCCGTCGGCATGCCGCCGAAACAGGCTGTCGCCGATGTCGACCGTCAGATCCAGCCGCAAGCCGCGCCGCGTGACCGAGTGGCGACGCATCGCGTCCGGCAGCCAGCCTTCCGCGAAATCCTCCGATGCGCCGATGCGCAGCCGGGTATCGGCTGCGTCGCCGGCTCCCAGCCGCGCCCTCGCTTCCCCACTCAGATTGAGCATCGCGCGCGCGTAACCGAGCAGCGTCTGGCCATGCGCGGTGAGCGTGACGCTGCGCGTATTGCGCACGAGCAGCGCCTGGCCGACCTGTTCTTCGAGACGAACGATCTGGGCGCTGACCGCGGACTGGCTGAGATTCAGCCTGCGACCGGCGCCGGTGAAACTCCGCACGTCGGCGACGGCGACGAACGTCTGAAGCAGCGCCGTGTCGAGAGGATTCTCCATTGATCACAAATCCGGGTTAATTCAATCAATTAATATCGTTTCCAAATTATAAGCGGGCTCGATACGCTGCGAACCGTAGTGGGCGACCGCGCATCCGGCGCGTCGCCGTCACTCCTGGCAAGGACCGGCTCCATGACGTGCGTGCTCTATATCGAAGGTTCACCCAACAAGGCATATTCCGCATCCATCGAAGTGTGCAATGCGTTTCTCGACGCGTACCGGCACGCGCATCCCGATCATGAAATACGGAAGCTCGACGTGTGGGATCTGGCGATGCCCGAATTCGACGAAGACGCGCTGGCCGCGAAATATGCGGGGCTGAGCGGTACCGCGTTGGCACCGTCGCAGGCGGCGGCATGGCAGCGGATCGAGCAGCTCGCAGCGCCGTTCCACGCAGCGGACAAGTTCCTGTTCGGCGTGCCGCTGTGGAATTTCAGCATTCCGTACAAGCTCAAGCACCTGATCGATGCGATCTCGCAGAAGGACGTGCTGTTCACGTTCGACGACGCGGGCTTTACCGGCAAGCTGGCCGGGAAAAAGGCGGCCGTGGTCTACGCGCGCGGGCTCGGTTATCAGTCGCCGGGTTCGTTTACGCCGGCCGCCGAGTTCGATCTTCAGCGCCCGTACATGGAAACCTGGCTCAGGTTCGTGGGCGTGACGGACGTCACGGGCATCGTCGTCGAGCGTACGTTGTTCGGTGCCGACGGAAAGGTCGATCGCAGCCGCGCGATCGACGAAGCCCGATCGATCGCGCGCGGGTTCTGACGCTGCCGCGCAGCGTATCCGGTGCGCCGGCGCGTCGGCGGTGTGCTCCCGGCGCTTGTGTCGGCGTGCGGCGCGGACGCCCGGATCAGCGCCCGCCGCGCGCGATGGCGAGCGCGACGCCGAAGCCGACGAGCAGGCATCCGAAGGTGCGGTCGATCCAGTGCCGCAGCGACAGCAGGCGATCGCGGACGGCCGTCGCGGAGAAGCACACGGCCACCAGACTGAACCAGCCGGCGTGCGCCAGCGCGATGAATGCACCGTAGCCGATCTGCACGATCAACGGTGTGTCGGGCCGCACGGCCTGCATGAACAGGCTGACGATGAACACCGTGGTCTTGGGGTTCAGCGCATTGGTCAGGAAGCCGGTGCGCAGCGCGGCCAGGTCCGACAGCGGCGCGGCCGGCGCGTCGGCCTGCCCGTTGCCGGCCTTCGTCATGAGCATCTTCACGCCGAGGTAGACCAGATAGATTGCGCCGATCAGCTTGACGGCATTGAAGAGCCACAACGATTGCCGGATCAGCAGGCCGACGCCCAGCAGCGTGTAGCTCACGTGAACCGTCACACCCAGCCCGATACCCAGCGCGGTGAGCACGCCCGAGCGGCGCGACAGCATCAGGCTGTTGCGCGTGACCATCGCGAAGTCCGGGCCCGGGCTGATCACGGCCAGCAACGTGATGGTGACTACGACTATCAATTCGGTCATCGTCCTGTCCTTGCGATTGATGGCTTGATGGCGCAATCTTATGGGTCATGTTTCAGCCGGAAAAGCGATGATTTCTGACCAGAATGGTGAGCTGGATTCACAATCGATACGTGCGAACCTGCCTTCGCTGATGGCCCTGCGTTGCTTCGAGGCGGCGGCGCGTCACGAAAATTTCAGCCGCGCTGCCGACGAGCTGTGCCTGACCCATGGCGCGGTCAGCCGCGCGGTGCGGCTGCTCGAGGACGACCTGGGCGTGGCGCTGTTCCAGCGGCGCAGCCGGCGCGTGTTCCTGACCGACGCGGGCCGCAAGCTGGCGCAGGCGGTCCACGACGGGCTGGGGCTGATGCGTCACGCCGCGCAGGAATTGCGCGCCGAGGCCGCCCGGGCGCGGCGCTGGGTCCTGTCGTGCGAGCCGACGCTTCTGATGCGCTGGCTGATTCCGCGCTGGCCGGATTTTCAGGCGCGACATGCGGGCGTCGACGTTCACCTGGCGGCCGCGGGTGGCCCGTTTTCATTCGACAGCGGCATCGACATGGCGATTCGACGCAACGACTTTGCGTGGCCGGCGGGTTACCACGCGGAGCGTCTGTTCGCGGAGCGGGTGGGACCGGTTTGCCGGCCGGACAAGGTCGATGCGTGGTTTTCCGCTCGTCGCGGCGAGCGTTCGTTGAAGACGGACGTTCCGCAGTTGCATACGCGGACACGGCCGGACGCATGGAAGGAATGGGCGGTTGCCGCGCATCAGCCGGCCGTGAGCGGGCGCGGGCAGGTGTTCGACCATTTCTACTTCAGCCTGCAGGCGGCGGTTGCGGGGCTGGGTGTCGCCATCGGCCCGTGGCATCTCGTTCGCGACGATATCGAAAGCGGCGTGCTGGTCGCGCCGATGGGGTTCGTCGAGGATGGTTCGCATTACTGTCTATTGACGCCGGAGCCGGTGGTGGCAGGCCGTGCGCAGGCGGATGTGCTTGCGTGGTTGAGGGCGGTGGCCTGATCGGCGCGCGGATGCCGGGGACGGGCGGTCGACGATGAGCGAGACCGGCTGCTTCCGACGTTGAAGCGGCGCGCTGACAGCCGGCTCGGCCAGCGCGATCGGGCGACCGTGGTCGCCGTCGCTACGGTCGGGCGTCCGGCGCGAACGTCCTGCCCGTCACGTCCACGATGAAGTCGATTGCCGCGCGAATCGTCGGTGCATGTCTGAGGTCGGCATGCACGACCAGCCAGAGATCCCGGGCGTACGGTTCCCCGTCGAACGGCAGGCGCTGCAACCCGGGATCGTTGTCGCCCATGAACACTGGCGATGGGTGTGCTGATGGCCACGAGCATCGCTTCCGGCAGACTCACCGGCAGGCTCGGTGCGCGCACGCTGGCGACGGCCGGCCTGTCGATTTCCGCGGTCGGGTATCTCGCGATGTGGCCGGCGATCGCCGTGCACTCCAACGCGCTGCTCGCGATACCGATGCTGCTGGCAGGCAGCGGCATCGCGCTGACGATACCGACCATCACGGACGCGGCGCTCGCGGCGGTGAGCGCCGCGCAGTCAGGGGTGGCGTCCGGGTTGTTGAATACGGCCCGGCAGGTGGGCGGCGTGTTGGGCGTCGCGCTGTTTGGTTTCTTCGTTCGGGCGGCAGACGGCGCGACGTTCGTTCACGGGATGGCGCGGGCGTTGATCGTTTCGGTTCTGTTGCTGGTGGCCGGTGCGGTGATGGCGTGGCGGAATCTGGGGCAGGCAGGGGCGCGAGGAATCCGGGCTCGCGGGGCGAGCCCTCAACGTCAATGACCGACCCGATAGACGCGACCGCTATGCACGCCTTCCACGCTGCGTCGATAGGCCATGGCCACACGTGCCGCCGGCACGCTCTCGCAGCCGGGAAAAAACGGACCGAACCGATCCATGGATTCCGTCAGCACCGTCGGGCTCACGACGTTGATCCGGATGCCGCGCGGAAAATCGCACGCGGCTGCGCGCACGAATCCTTCAATCCCGGCATTCGATGCGGCGGCATGGGCGCCTTGCGCCATCGGATCATCGACCGCGATGCCCGAGGTCAGCGTGATCGACCCGCCGTCGACCAGATAGTGCTGGCCCACCAGTGCGACACGCACCTGGCTCAGCAGCTTGTCCTGCAATCCCTTGTGGAAATCGGCCGCCGTCATCTTCTCGATCGGGGCAAGGATGACATTGCCCGCGGCGGCGACGATTGCGTCGACTTGCCCGATCTTTTCGAAAAGCGCACTCACGCTCTCGTCACGGGTGATGTCGACCTGATGGTCACCGGAGGTGCGACCCACGCGAACGACTTCGTGTTTTCCGTCACGGGCAAGCTCATCTGCCACGGCACGTCCGACGTCTCCGCCGGCGCCGATTACAACGATCTTCATGGAACCACTCCTTTTCGGTTTCAGGTTGGAGCAGCCATTGTTCTTCGAACCAATATTGAGATAAATGTGCTCTAATTTCCGACACTACTAATCGCCAGTTCGCAATATGGACAAGCTGCGTTCAATGGAAACCTTCGTTGCCGTCGTGGAAGGGGGCAACTTCACCGAGGCGGCGCAGCGGCTTGGCATGTCGGCGGTCATGGTCGGCAAGTACGTGCGCGAACTTGAAGAGCGCCTCGGCGCGCGCATGCTGGAGCGCACCACGCGACGGCAGAGCCTGACGGATGCGGGGCGCGTGTTCTACGAAGATGCCAAGCGCGCGCTTGAACAGGTGCGGATCGCCGAGACGTCGGTCGAGCGATTGCGTGCGTCGCCGTCCGGCACGTTGCGGATCAGCGCGCCGATTACCTTCGGTGCATGCGTCGTCGCGCCGCTGGCCGCGACGTTCCAGCAGATGCATCCGCTCGTGCGCATCGAGCTGGCGTTGAGCAATCGCGTCGTCGACCTGGTGGACGAGGGTTTCGATCTCGCCGTTCGAATTGGCGAACTGGGTGACGTCGATCTGATCGCAAAGCCGTTGACCATGTATCGCATGGTGATTTGCGCATCGCCCGGTTACCTCGCGCGGCATGGACGTCCGGAGACGCCGCAGGATCTGGGCGTGCATCACTGCCTGTCTCACTCGGTGTGGAACGGCCGTAACGGGTGGAAGATCGGCGGGTGGGACGGGCCGCAGGTTTCGCAGGATCCGGCCTTCACGTGCGACGACGGGAACGGGCTGCGCATGGCCGCCATCGCGGGCGCGGGATTGTTGCTGCAGCCTGAAGTTCTGGTGGCGCACGACCTGGCGAGGGGCGCGCTGGTGCCGGTGTTGCAAGCGTACTTGCCGGCGCCGCATCCGGTTCATGTCGTGTATCGGCACGATCGGCGACCATTGCCGAAGCTGACTCGTTTCGTCGAGCATTTGATCGAGCATGGTGCGGGGCGTTGAAGTCGAACGCAGGTAGCGATCGGGGATTCGTGGCGAATCGAATGTCGACAGGAAGCGACGTGTTGCGGGTGCGTGACACTTGTGAGCCGAAGCGATCGCCGCCCGCTGGCGCCGCGCCATTTCTGCGCGGCCGGGATTCCATTGGCGACCGCGTCGAAGTTGAACACCCGGGTTTCTAAACGAGCACGCGGTGGTACACGAAGCCGGCATTCGTTCCGCCGCCCCGACCTACGGCGATCTGAATATTGAGGTGTGCCATCGCCTCGAGATAACGGGCGTTGTTCAAGGGGCCGGTCACGACGGGCGCGAACCCCGCGCTTTCCGCGATCTCGGCGACCGTCGTGTTGGCCTGGACGTCGTTGCCCGCGATGAATGCCGTAACGGCATGGCCACCGCGATCGATGCGATCCGGCGTCATGATGTCGGCGAACACCGTGTTGAAGCACTTCACCAGACGCGCGCCCGGCAGCAGGTGGCCGATCGCCTCGGCTGCCGATCCGTCGGCCCCCAGCGGAAGTGGCGACCAGTCGTCCTGTAGTGCATTCGTTGCGTCAACAACGATCTTGCCGGCCAGCTGATGCGCAAGGGAGGGAAGTACCTCGGCGCACGCCTGATAGAGGACGGCGATGACGACAACATCACCATGCGCCGCAGCCTCTTCCAGCGACGCGATTCGGTACCGGGCGCCCGGGCGCGCCCTCGCGGGATTGCGCAAGCCGACTACCACATCATGTCCCGCCGCGACCAGCAATTCGGCCAGATTCCCGCCAAAGTTTCCACCGCCCAGGAATGCGATCTTCATGGCATGCACCTCACGATTGATTGGGTGGCATCATTCTTTCAATTCCGGTTTCTGCAATCAATTAGGTACCCGAGGGTAACCATGACGAAGAAGATCGAGTTGCCGCCCGATGCGTTCCTGAAAGTCTGTCCGTCACGCGCGGTGCTCGCGCGTATCGGGCAGAAGTGGACCGTGCTGGCCATGGTCGCGATGAAGGATGGGCCGATGCGTTTTGGCGACATCAAGCGCCGCCTGGAAGGTGTCTCGCAGAAGATGCTGACCCAGACGCTGCGCGCGATGGAGCGCGACGGACTGGTGGTGCGCAATGTCTACGACGAGCTGCCGCTGCGTGTCGAGTACGCGCTGAGTTCTCTGGCCGGTACGCTGCTTCCGCTCGTCATCGATCTCAAGGCATGGGCGGAGAATGCGCTCGCGACGATCGAGGCGAGTAATCGTGCGTTCGATCGTGAGCATGCGGAGTAGAGGGAGGAGATTCGGGTTTGGGTCAAGCCTTTCATGTGCTGGCGTGCTCGTTGTTCGCGCGGTCACTCGAGACGGGCGACGCACGCGTGTCTTCCGACGCGTGGGGAGGCCGTCACCGCACCCAGAGATTTGCGAACGGCACGAAGCCCAGGGGGGCGGCCTCTACACCGGCAACATGCGACTCCAGCTCGATATGCTGATGCTCGTGCGAGATCGGGATCAGCCAGCCCGCTTCGACCAGTTGCCGGCCGATCTCCTCGTAGCCCGTCATGCGCACGCGCGCATCGGCTTGCGCCTGCAGCCCGTGCAGCACGCGATCCAGCTCAAGCACCGCATCGGCCGGCATCCACTGCCGAAAAATGCTGTCGGCGGCAAACCATTCGTAGCATCCGAAATCCTCGTCGTCATGCAGTATCTCGCTGCCCAGCACCAGGTCGGCCGCATCCAGCCAGTCGCGCCGGATCAACTCGGCATAAGGCAGCGCCATCACCTGCAGCCGGATATCCGCCTCGCGCAGCCGGGCTTCGATGATGCGCGCCAGCGCGAGTTCGTCATGGGTTTCCCCCGTCACCAGGGTGAGTTCTGTTTGAGCGGGCAAGGAGGGCACGGGGCCCGATGCCGCGACGCGATGCTGCCAGGCCGGTAACAGGCCGGCCGCGGGCCGTCGCGCGGGATCGTCGGCCCCGAACAGGCGGCCGGGCGCAAGCCAGTCCGCCAGCGCGAGCCGCTGTTCGCGCTGGCGAAAACCGTCGCGCGTGGCGTTGCAGACCACGTAGGTGCAGCCCGCCTGCACCCGCACGATGCCCTTGTTGGCTTGCGTGCGGGAAACGGAGTGGCCGAAGCGGAGGTCGAAGCCGTCCGCCAGGCCGGTCGAGGGAGGAAACCAGAGATCCAGTTCGTCGAGCAGGGCCCGCTCGCGGTAATGATGGCCGAAGGCCGACAGGGTAATGCAGTATTCGCTGTGACGCGTCAGCCTGAACGGCCCCGTTCCGATCGGCATGCGTGCGAAGTCGGGCTTCCGGTGCCGCGGCACGATCGAGGCATTGGCCGCCGCGAGGCGCTGCGGCCACAGATGATCGACGTCGCTCAGACGGCACACGATTCGCCGGCCGTCGCCGATTTCCACGTCGAGCAGATGACGGTATAGCCGCTGGAAATAGCTCGGCTCGTCACGCATGCGCAGCAGCGTGTACCGCACGTCTTCCGGTTCCAGCGGCGTGCCGTCGTGGAAGACGATGTTCGGCCGGAGCCAGAAGTGCCAAACCAGTCCGTCCTCTTCCGATTCCCAGTGATGCGCCAGTGCCGGCGCGACGCGCTGCGTGTGCCGGTCGAACTCGGTCAGTCGCGAAAAGATCTGCCGCACCAGATGCGCTTCCAGCCGGCTGATCACCCGATAGGGATCGAGTTCATCCACCGCCCGATAAAGGAGAATGCGCAGACGGTGGCTGTGCGAACCCTCCGTATCGATGCCCAGGAAATCTGGCAGCCGTTTCAGCAACTGTCGGCGCTGCTCGTCTGCCAGGCTGGCAAACGCCTGCTCCAGTTCCCCTTCCGCCAGCAAGGCCGACAGGCGGTCGAGCACCGCGTGCTGCGGCGGCACCAGGATAGTCAGGCGCGAAAAGTGGCCACGGCCGCGCGCCGACTCCCAGCGCAGCCAGCCTTGCGCTTCCATCTTGCGCAGCAGGCCCCGCACGTTGCGTTCGGTGCAGTTCAGGGCGCGCGCCAGCGCCGGCAGGCCGGGCTGATTCCCCTGCTCTTCGAGAAACTCGCTAAGTCGATGAAACCGGTCGATCAGTCGCATAAAAGAGGAAACAAAAAAATCGAAATTTGCCGTTTTTTATTGTGCTTGCCGTTGTGCAGAATGTACACGCGTATAAAACAAGTCGATTCAAACTAGCCTTGCCAGAAGCGGGTATGCATCGTTTTGTCGATTTGTGTGGATTTGTAAAAAAATAGCTGAATCGAACGTCAATTTCCATTCCCGGGATTATTGATTCGATCGCCATTGCGTAAATATCGCTGCTTCAATACGGCAACACCCCGGCCTTTATCAATCATCGTGGATAGTTAATGAGCGAATTGGATTTTGAATATCTTCCATCCCGCAATACGCTGGTTCATCAGGTCGAACGTCCGCACGGCGAACCGCGGCGGGAGCATTTCCGTTTCGTCCGGCAGCCGCTGGCGCCATTGGCGCCCGGCGAAGCTCTGGTGAGAAACATGCATTTTTCAGTCGACCCCTACATGCGCGAATGTATGGACGGCGACTGGGCACTGCATGCGCCGCTCGAAGGCCGGACCATCGGCCGGGTACTGCGCTCCACGGACACCGCGCTGCGGCCCGGCGACTGGGTATTCCATCGACAGGGATGGCGTACCTACGCCCAGGTACCGGTGCAGGCGCTGCGGGTGATCCGGCCCGCGGAGTGTGTGCCGATCACCGCGTGGCTGAGCATCCTCGGCGGCACCGGGTTGACTGCCTGGGTCGCCCTGACCCGCATCGTCCGCCTGCAGCCCGGCGAATCCGTTTATGTGTCCGCCGCGGCCGGCGGCGTTGGCACTGCGGCCGGCCAGTTCGCGAAATTGCTCGGCGCGGGCCGGATCGTCGGGAGCACCAGCAACGAAAGCAAGGCACGGCAACTGATGCACGGCCTCGGCTATTCCGACGCATTCGTCTACCGGCCCGGGCAAGTCGCTGCGCAATTGCGCGAAAGGGTTCCCGAAGGCGTCGACGTCTACCTGGACAACGTCGGCGGCGAACAGCTCGAGGCAGCCATCGCCGTCCTGAAAGACCACGGGCGCGCGGCGCTGATCGGCGCGGTCGCGCAGTACAGCGCGCTGCAGCCTCCCGCCGCGCCGCGCAATCTGTTCGACGCGGTGGGCAAGAGCCTGACGCTGCAGGGCTTTCTCGTGAAGAACTACGCCAGCCTGCAGCAGGAACTAGAGGCATTCGCGATCCCGCACCTCCAGCGCCGCGACCTCGTTGCGCCCGAAACCGTCACGACGGGCTTCGACAACATCGTCGACGCGTTTCTCGCGATGCTCTCGGGCGGCAATCTCGGCAAGGCCATTGTCAGCGTCGATAGCGACGACGAAGGTGCGTCCTGATTCTCGCCCGCGGGATGCGGACGGTAAGCCATTGCGATCTGTCACGACCATTCGACTTGCGTTCCAGTAAGCGACCTTCGACGAACACACAAGCGCCAGCGCGATCCAAGACCTGATCGACGAAGGTGTCGCCGAACGACCGAACGACCCGCGCCGGACATAAACCACCACACCCGCCGCTCAATCAAGATAAGGCTCCAACACCCCCTCGATCCAGTCCATGAAGGCCCGGACGCGAGGCGACAGATTGCGCCGATGAGCCACGACAAGCGACGCGGCGAGCGGCTCGGGACGCAAGTCGGGCAGCACCTCCACCAGCGCGCCGCTTTCGATGTAATGCGCAAGCGTCGGATATCCCGCCTGGATCAACCCGAGGCCGGCCAGCCCGGCTGCATGATAGGTCTGAACACTGTTGACCTGCATCGCGCTCGGCAACGGAAGCGACGCATAGCCGTCGCCGTCCGGGTATTCCCATCCGGCATGCCTGGCACCGAGTGTCAGCGTGTAGTGGATCATCCGGTGTCCCTGCGTGCGCAGATCATCGAGCGTGTGCGGTGTGCCGTACCGCGCCAGATAGCTCGGGCTCGCCGCATTGGTCATCCGCAGTTTTCCCAGCGGCCGGGCAATCAGCGTCTCGTCGACGATCGGCCCGAGCCGGATCACGCAATCGAATCCTTCCTGGACGAGATCGACACGCCGATCGGTGCTCGAAAGTTCCAGTTCCAGTTCCGGATGCGCCGACATCAGTTGCGGGAGTGCGGGAATCACGACGCTGCGTGCGAGCTCGGTGGGCATGTCGACGCGCAGCCTTCCCCGCAACGGTGTGCCGTTGCCGGAGAACATCGATTGCAATTCCTGTACTTCGGCCAGCAGGTCGCGCGCGCGTGAATAAAAGGCGCGCCCGTCTTCGGTCAGCTGAACGCGCCTCGTGGTCCGGTGCAGGAGTGCAACGCCCACATCCCGCTCCAGCTCACGGATCACCATCGACACACGTCCCTTCTGAATACCGAGGCTTTCGGCCGCGCGCGTGAAGCTCGTCATTTCGGCGACACGGGCAAAGATCAAAAGCGCGTCGAGGTTTTGCATTGTTCACCCAGGGAGTAACAGAACGTTCAATTTGTCATCGTTTATAACTCAGTTGTGGCTCGGTAGAGTGGCTTTCCATGTCGTCCACGGCGGACAACGCGAACGAAAGGAAGCACCCATGACACCACACGCCTCTCTGGTCAACACAGTCGTCTTATTCCATTCCGGCTACGGGCATACCGAGCGCATGGCTAACGCTGTCGCCGAAGGTGCCCGCGCCGTGCTCGTCGCGATCGACAGCGAGGGAAACATTCCAGCGGATGCCTGGGAAACGCTCGCCGGCGCGGACGCGATCCTGTTCGGCTCGCCGACCTACATGGGCGGCCCGAGATGGCAGTTCAAGAAGTTTGCCGACGCATCCTCGAAGGTCTGGTTCGAAGGCGGATGGCGGAACAAGATCTTTGGCGGCTTCACCAACAGCGCAAGCATCAACGGCGACAAGCTCAACACGCTCGAATACTTCTTCCTGCTCGCCGGGCAGCACGGCGGCATCTGGGTCAGCATGGACATCAAGCCGGCGAACGTGAAAGCCTCGATGCGTGACGACCTGAATCGCATGGGCGCCTATATCGGGCCGATGGCGCAAACGCCTGCCGATGCGTCGCCCGAGGAAATGTCATCGGGGGATCTCGAGACGGCACGCCGCCATGGCATGCGTGTCGCAACGATCGCCGGACAGTTCCGGTCCGGAACACCTCGAGGCAACTGAAATCCCGGCATGCGCGACGGGACGTGACGCAACGCAACGGACGCCGCCGCATGCCATCCAGCCACGTTTGAAGGGAAGGGTGATGAAATACAAGCAACTGGGCCGCACCGGCCTGTACGTTTCCGAGTTGTGCCTCGGCACGATGACGCTGGGCGGCAACGCCGATGCCGGCATGTGGAAGGCGATCGGCGCCGTCGAACAGGACGAGGCGAACCAGCTGATCGCCCGCGCGCTTGCCGACGGAATCAATTTCATCGATACCGCCGACATTTACTCCTTTGGCCAGTCCGAACGCATCGTCGGGCAGGCCCTCCGGGACATCGGCGTGCCGCGCAGCGAGATCGTGCTCGCGACCAAGACGGCCGGCGTGATGGGCCGGAAGCCCAACGAACAGGGGGCGTCGCGCGGCCACATCATGGATTCCGTGCAGAGAAGCCTGGAACGGCTTCAGGTCGACCATATCGATCTGTACCAGATTCACGCCAACGATCCTGTCACGCCGATCGAAGAGACGCTGCGCGCTCTCGACGATCTCACGCGGCAGGGGCTGGTCCGATATGTCGGCGTGTCGAATTGGCGCGCGGGCAGGATCGGCAAGGCGCTCGGGCTGAGTGCGGCGCTTCGCGCCACGCGCTTCGAGACGCTCCAGGCCTACTATTCGATCGTCGGACGTGACGTCGAGCGCGAGCTGGTGCCACTCGTCGTCGAGGAGCAGATGGGGCTGCTCGTCTGGTCGCCCCTCGCCGGCGGGTTGCTGTCGGGGAAGTTCGGCCCCGGTACGTCGACCGACAGCGGTTCGCGGCGCAACCATTTCGATTTTCCGCCGGTCGATCTTGATCGAGCCTGGCCGTGCGTTGCAGAGATGCGCACCATCGCCGATGCGCACGATGTCTCGGTCGCCCGGATCGCGCTCGCGTGGCTACTTGCGAGGCCGCACGTCACGAGCGTGATTGTCGGCGCCAAGCGGATCGAACAGCTCGAAGACAATCTCGGCGCGGTCGATGTCGTCCTGACCGAGACCGAGCTTGCGCGTCTCGATGCCGTGAGCGCTTTGCCGGCCAGCTATCCCGGCTGGATGATCGAGCGTCAGGAGGCGGGCAGGCGCCCTCAACCTTTCCGGCGTGTCGCGTCGGAATAGAACCGGCTATCGCACCTCAATCCAGGCGACGCAAGTCGTTGAAGATCGCCACCCCGCGTTGAATCGCGTGTTCCCGTTACCAAAGAGAGACCGACATGCCGAAGGGTTATCTAGTCGCACACGTCAGCGTTTCGGACCCGGCCGCCTATGCTGCTTATGCAGAAGCGGCGGGTGATGCAATCAAGGCTTTCGGCCCCAAGGTCATAGCGGCCTGGGGGCAGTATGAAAACCTCGAAGGCGAGGCCCATGAGCGGCATGTGGTCCTCGAGTTCGATTCGTTCGCCGAGGCCAGGCGTTTTTATGAGAGCCCCGAATACCAGACGGCCAGGGCACTCCGCGCCGGCGCGGCAACCGGAACCTTCGTCATTCTCGAGGGGGCTTCGTGACGCTGACCACGACACGTTCGAACATGAGCGTCGTCGGTTCGATCTCGCGGCAGGGGGCCTCACGAATCCCGGCCGTCCTTCGCCGGAAGTGCCCGGCATTGCGAATGCGGGGACGCTGGCTTGCCGACACGTCCTTGCGGTGATCAATCATTCGGCTGAACGTCCGTCGGCTCATGCGACCGGACGAGCGGTGGCCTGACGATGATCTTGCCGATAACCTGGCCAGATTCCTGAGCCTGGTGGGCTTCAACGATGGCGTCGAGCGCGACCTGCATGCCTATGGTCGGCACATAGGCGCCGTCCTCGAGGCATCGGCAGATCGCCGAAACGGCTGCGGACTTGGCGGCCGCCGGGACGGTGTAAATGTAAACGAACCGGAATGTACAGCCTGCGATCATTGCGTCGAGCAGGGGAAGCGGCACCTGATCGGCAGCGGATCCTACGGCATACGAACTGATGATGCCGCCGTTGGCGAGGCAACGCATATCGATGCCGAGGTTGTCTTGCAGACTGACTTCCACGATACGATCGACTCCCCGCTGCCGTGTTGCCGATTTCACGATCGCGACCACATCCTGCAGCCGTCGATTGATCACGAGGTCTGCACCCGCACGCCGTGCGGCGTCTGCCTGCGCGGGCGTTGAAACGGTGGTCGCGACCCACGCGCCGGCCCATTTTGCAAGCAGGATTGCCGCGGTTCCGACTGCTCCCGCGCCGCCCTGGACGAGTATCGCGCGACCGTTGATGTCGCCGTCCGAGAAGAGACATCGATGGGCCGTGAGTGCCGGAATGCCCAGGCAGGCGCCGACCTCGAACGAAACGTTGCCGGGCAAAGGAACGGCCTGTGCTTCCGGAACGACCGTATATTCCGCGGCCGTGCCGAAGGGGCGGCGATATTGCGCTTCGAACAGCCACACCCGTTCGCCTGTCCGTGTCGGCGCAACGCCGGCACCGACCGCGTCGATCACGCCCGTGCCGTCTTGATGCGGAATGACCATCGGAAATGCGGAATGGCCGGAGAAGCCGGTACGCGCCTTGATATCGCTGGGATTCAGGCCCGATGCGTGGATGCGCACCCGGACTTCGCCCGGACCCGGTTGCGGAACCGGAAAATCTCCGAGCCTCAACACTTCCGAAGCATTGCCCTGACGTTCGTAATAAGCGGCCTTCATCGATCTGGTCCCTTGAATGAGTCCGGTCGCCGGTTATCGGCGGCCGATGTAACGATGCCGCGACTATCGGCGGTCGGCCGCTTTTGCACAAGAAGGCACGTCTTTGATATATAGGGAAAGAAATTATCCTATTGGGAGCCGGCATGACATCTTCGGTTAGCACGTATCCGTGCTCGGTCGCCGCGACGGTCGATGTCGCGGGAGGGAAATGGAAGCCGCTGATCGTGCACTATCTGCTGGGTGGTACCAAAAGGTTCGGCGAGTTGCGCGGCTTGATCGGAGCGGTGACCCAGCGCTCGTTGACGTTGCAGCTTCGCGAGCTCGAATCGGACGGCATCGTGACCCGTACGGTTTTCGCCGAGGTCCCGCCCCGCGTCGAATACACGTTGACCGAATTCGGCAGAACGCTCGCCCCGGTGCTCGACGCGATGAAGCAATGGGGCGACGCTTACCTCGCGCGACTGGAGCAATCCGCGGGGCGCCGGCCGTGTTCGTGAGTGTCCCGTTGCGTCGCCGGTGGATGTCCGGACACCGTTGCCCGGCGAGTCGTTGAAAACGCGCACGTGCCATAATTCGCCGGTTCCTGGGCTACCCGACGCATCGTGTCCTTCACGAAATGATTTTGATCAGATCTCTTGCCGCCGCCTGCCTGTTGCTGGCGGGATGTATTGCCGCGGCGCACGCCGAGACGTATCCGCCGGAAGTGTCGAGAAACATCGACAAGCTCCAGTCCCGATGTGCCGGCAAATCCAACGACCCCAAGGCGGCCGCCTGCATCGAATACAAGGCCACGCTGGCCCGCACCGTTCCACCCGCTGTCCAGGAGCTGATGCGTCAGGAAGAGGTGGTCGATGGCCAATGCAGGAACGGCGCGGCACCGAAACTATTGCCTGACGGGCAATATGCTCCGGGCAGTGCGTGCGCACAACGCGAGCTGATGATGAAAACCATTCGCCAGCACGGCTGGTGCTGGGGGCACACGGACATGGACAGCTATCATCCGGGTTGGGTGGTCTGTCATCCCGGCGAATGGCAGTGAAGCCGGGCGAAGCTGTCGCTGAAACGCTCGCGTGACGGCATCGGCGGCGTTCGCGGATGGTTGCGGATTCGACGCGCCGGGGGCGACGGGCCGAGGATTGTGAACGATCGAGCGGCTCGTGCCGAACTACCGATTGAATTCGCCGCCGAACCCGGTCACTGCCTGCTCCGACAATCCGCGATTGACCTGACCCGGTTCGCTAAAGGCTATCGACACCAGTGCGTGTTGCAAACACGCCGCCCGTCAATCGGATGACGCCGGCACCTCATTTCCCTGAGCCGCACCGCATTGATGGCAATGCGGGAAGAAGAAAAAATTCCGGCCGCCGCATTCGCAGACATTGAAGAGTCGTAATCCGCAATGCACGCAGAACGTGGAGTCGTCGCCGCCGAGATTCCATTGTTTGTCGCATGACGGGCAGCGCTTTTTTTCGAGCGAACGAACGGCTTTTTCGTAGCCGATCGTGCGCGCGCGTTCTCCCTGATCCTGCTGCAATTCGAGCCGTTTGCGTTCGGCATAGCGCTGAAAGGCCTTCATCATGTAAAGGCCGGCGAACACCGTGAGCGCAATGCCCACCAGGACCCGGACATAACCGCCGAAATTCGGCAAGTACGGGACCAGTTCGATGAAGAACGCGCTCAGTGCAAACAGGCCAAAACCGTACACGAAAGGCCAGTAGCGTATCTTGCGGTAGCGTATGAACAACCAGATCGCGACCAGCAGTATCGGCAGCGTCAGCGCAAGCCGCAGTCCGAACACTTGCAGCTCATAGTGCCGTGTCGCTTCGTCGAAGCGCCGTTCGGCTGCCGCGTCCGCTTCGGCGATTTGCGTGTCCACTTGAGTCTGCTGCGATGCCAGCGCCCGTTGCTGGTCGTTGATCGCATCGATCTGATGCTGCCAGTTGACCACCACGGCCTGGAGCGAATCCAGCTTGCGAGTTCTCGCGAGAATGTCGGGGTCCCGCGCACTGTCGCCGGTCACCGAGCGCGTTGCCAGCCAGTTGCGGAAGCTTTCCTTCTCGGCCGCATACTCCTTCGCGGCGCGGCCACGCGCGACCTCCATGGTGTCGGCCTTGTCGGCAAGCGCGTTGTGCTGCGCCTGCAGATTGCGCCGCGCTGTGTCCAGCCGCGCTTTCGTCGGCGCATCGGCGAATTGCTCGATGACGGGCGGGCCGCCCGTCGGGGCAAACGCCATGTCGCGGATCACGAGACTGCCGAGCATGTTCAGAAAGACGGCGAAGATGATCGCGATTACCCATGAGGCGAGTCGCAGGAGCCGCGCGGGACTGGTCAGGCCGTCGCCGGAAGTCATCATTGTTTTGCCTTGGTTGGAATGGTTCGCAGTGTTATCAATCTTGACACAATGGTCGACTCTTTTTGGCCGGCTGGCGCCCGATGCGGTCAGTAGGAATGCTCCAAACCACGCAGCCTTTAACGTTGGCTCAGACGAAACGTCGGGCTTGCAAGGCGGTCATCGCGGCGAATCCAGGCCGAGTTGCTCCACCAGCTCAGGGAAGCCAAGCGACGTTGCCATCCTGGCAAAGGCATCCTGCTCTGTCGTCGATGCAACTGCAAGTGCCGTTGCGATCTCCTCAAGTGCGTTGACGTCGTCGTCCTCGGCATGCAAGTTACTCTGTTGATCGATGTGCCTCACGGCCAGTACAAGTGCCTTGGCTATTCCATCCATGTCGCCCTCAAAAGACCAAATGTGACGTGAACCATGTGCACCGAGAAGGTCGCTGCTTTGACAAATTTCCAACGTCCGCAGTCGCGAGCCGTCGATTCTGTCTTATACCGTCTCTTTTAGGGAAGATTATTCAATGAGTAAAGCTTGCACATGAAAATTGCATCCTTGAATGCGGGGAAAGTATGAATAAATTCATTGCGTGCAGAATCAATATCAATCGACTGTGGAATTATTTGATATTTCATCGTAAGCACGGATGCCACGTGATTGGCGGTTACAAAGTCACCAAGAGGTTCACATCTTCACGCTGTGGCGATTGACTTCTTCCTTGTGGATTTCGAAGGTGCATCGATCACCTGTCGCGGCTATCAGGCGAAACCCGCATTTTTCGGCGACGCGAAGAGAGGCTCGATTCTCGATAGCGCATGACGCCGTCAAGCTCGTCATCCTGCCCGAGCCGAACGCGAGAACGAGCAGCGCACGAATCGCATGAGCCGCGTAGCCCTTTTCCCAAAAGTCAGGCAACAAAAACCAGCCACAATCAGCCGAAACCGAGTCGCCGATCGTTGCTGTGCGATCGCGTCCGCCAACGCATGTTCACATTGCGCTCTCGTTCGCGGGAGCCACGACACGTAGCGGGCCACTTGCGAGCTCATCTGCAATTCGCAAAATCGCTCGATGTCGGACGGCACGTGCTCACGGAGTCGAACGGGGCATGAATTCATTCAGGTACCGGAAGCAGCGGGGCGCATTTCTGGAAAGGAGTCGTACGCGGTCACGGAATCATCAAGGCCCGGGCAGCAGATGCGGAAGCGACGGAAACCTCGACGGCAACGAGCACTTCGAGAGAACGGCGCGCTGCTTCAGTCTCAACGGGTTGGTGCCCTGCGATGCGAGCCAGGATACCTCGCTTACCGCTGCCATTTTGGCCCCGGCCCGACGTCGGATAGGGAG
This sequence comes from Burkholderia sp. ZZQ-2, assembly GCF_050768715.1. Classification (NCBI taxonomy): domain Bacteria; kingdom Pseudomonadati; phylum Pseudomonadota; class Betaproteobacteria; order Burkholderiales; family Burkholderiaceae; genus Burkholderia; species Burkholderia sp. ZZQ-2. The sequence continues at coordinate 54,755 of NZ_LDVA01000346.1, forward strand.
CGTCTGCCGTCAGCGCGTAAGCGCTCCCGTTCGACACCGGGTTTTCGTCTGATCGTGGATCAGCGTCACGGCGCGGATCTTGCTGACGCGGTGTCCTCGGGCCAGTTCCTATAAGGGTAAGTCCGGCATGGCGCAACGTTATCAAACCAGATTAACTTATATCAAACAATTTTTGACGCAAAATTATGTTCCTGATATGGTCTTTCGCACTCGCTAAGCGCGATCCGGCCACGTTGGTGCTCGGCGATTAGGTTCGCGTACTTCGCCAGCGGTTGAACCGGACGCTCACGCAACCTGCAATGGCGGCCGGTACGTCCAGACGGTCTTTTGCAGCAGGTGGAGCGTGGTCCGGTTTCGTCATCGCCGACCTTGCTCGCAGGCATTGCACGGGCGCTGGACGTGACGACGCCGGACTGCTCCGAAATGCCATCGGGGAAGGTTCGGCTGAGCGCGGTGATCCGCTCGAGTTGTCCGGCTTCGCAGATTCGGCACATCGGTTCGCCGGATCATGAATACGGCGGGAGGACGTCAGTTCGAATGAATCCTCTAGTGCGTGCTCGTGGCCAAGGCGCGCCCGGAAATCACCGCGCAGGGGGCAAGTTTCTTCGCGTGATCGACGGTGAAGTTTCGCCGGAGCTGGAAGGCAAGGTATTGATGCAGCAAACAGGCGACTCGGCACATTCTCGATCCACGGTGCCGTAGGGCTGGAGCGACAACGGAAGCAAGGAAGCGGCTTTGGTCCAGGTGGGGACGCCGCGATTGTTCTGATCGAAAGAGTGCCGGACAGGTCGAGATGCGCGGTGCTTCTCCGCATGCAATTTTGAGGATGACGAAATGATTGATTTGATTATGCCGATTTGGCGAATATGACGCTGGCCGTTGCGGCCGAGACGACGCGCAGGCCGTGCGCCGTCATCTGCATTCGAATACGACACAACCCGTTTCAAACAATCCCAAAACCACTCCTGACTGTGAAATACAGATGAAAAACAAAAACATCAACGTCAGCGTTATCGCTGTTGCCGCATTTGCCGCATCTTCGGCAGCAATGGCGCAGTCGTCGGTCACCCTGTACGGCATGCTCGATTCGGGTATCGGCTACACCTCGAACATCAATGGCCACAAGCGGTTCGGCCTCGACGGGGGCGCCGTAGGTTCGAACAAGTGGGGCCTCAAGGGGGACGAAGACCTCGGCGGCGGCCTCAAGGCGGTATTCAAGATCGAAAACGGTTTCAATATCGGTACGGGCGGCATAAACGGCCAGGGGCCGATTGGTGCCACGCGTTCGTTGTTCAACCGCCAGGCATACGTCGGCATTGCTTCCGATCGGTACGGTACGCTGCGCATGGGGCGCCAGCTCGATGCCGTAACGGAAATGGTGCAGGGCCTGACGGGCGACGCCATTTCAGCGTCGACATTCTCGACCCCGGGCGACGTCGACAACAACGACAACACGACGAACCAGAACAGCGCCGTGAAGTACATTTCGCCGGTCATCAACGGCTTCCAGGCTGAAGGCGCGTACTCGTTCGGCGGTGTTGCCGGTGCGATGGGTTCGGGGCAATCGTGGTCGGTGGCGGCGAACTACGCTCAAGGCGGCCTGACCGTCGCCGGCGGTTACTTCCGTGCGGCCAACCAGGGTGAGAACGGGTGGCAGAACGCAACGGCACAACCGGGTTTCGGTACCGCGCTGGGCTATCCGAGCTCGGGTTATAACGGTGGCAATGCGTTCAAGAGCGCGGGCATCGCCCAGGTCGCAACTCAATACCAGATCGGTCCGTACACGGCGGGCTTGCGGTACTCGAACGCGCAGTATCAAGGCAACAATGGCCAGCCGTCGATCCACTTCAACGTGCTGGGTGCGCTCCTGCAGTACCAGGTCACCCCGGCGTTGTCGCTGGCCACCGGGTACACGTATGTCTACGGTTCCGCAGCCACGCCCAGCCAGGCTGCCGAAGGCCGCACGATGGCTTCGATCAACCAGGCGTCGCTCGGTGCCATGTACGCGTTGTCGAAGCGCACGTCGGTTTACGCCGTGGGTGCCTACGTCCATGCCCAGGGCGCTCAGGCTTCGGCTGCCGACTTTGGCAACACCTCATCGGGCGGTAACCAGGTTCAGGTCAACATCGGCATGCACCATAGCTTCTGATCTTCAAATTGCAGGCCCGGAAGCCCGGAGTAGTGGACGCACTACGCCGGGCTGGCAGCATTCCGGTGGTTCCACATGACCATGAGCGCTCGGATCGTCAACGATTCGAGCGCTCGTGTCAGACGGCCGCAAGCGGCCGGGGCGCAGCTGGCCGCCCGATCTCGAGTCTCGTCCGCGAATCGCCCGGACTTCACGGCAGCCGTGGACGGCTTCCATCCCGCCATGAGCGCCGCCGCCGGTCCATGCGACGCCTTGTCACCCGCGTGTAACAAAAAGCCCTGCTGAAGCCGGGGGGGTGTCTCGGCCGCATTGACGGTTCACCCGTCCCGCAGCCGCTCGACTTGCCGGCGCGCAGCACGAATGTCGGCACGGCACTCAACTCTTCCAAGAATCTGTCGTTAACTCAGGGCGGCTGCCTCCGAGTGGGCGGCGCTCCGGCGTCTGAACCCGCTGGACAAGGGATCGTCAAATGCGACGTCGCGGCTCATGTGCCACGCTCGCCGCCGCGACGCCTCACACGATGGGTCAATGCCCCGTCTGCGAGTTCGATGAGTACGCAACCATTCGAGGCGAGCGAGATCGCACCGCGCCTGTCGCCGCGGGCGAGCCTGAAGGTTGCCGGATCGAAGCGCGCCGGCGAGGGCTTTTCGTCTTGGTTAGAGAATGTATCCGAGCAGCTACGATGTTCCGATTGCGCGCCTCGTCGCGCGTCAGATTCTGTCCTGCACGCCCGCCACGCCGGTGCGGGAGGTCGCGCGACGCATGTTCATCGAGCGTTGCAGCTCGATCGTCGTGATGGAGGATGAACAGGTCGTCGGGATCTGGACCGAGCGCGATGCACTGTCGGCCGGCGACGATCCGCACGGGCTCGATCGGCCGGTCAGCGAGGTAATGAGCCATCCGGTACTGACGCTCGAGGCCAACACGCCGCTGGGTGAGGCCGCGATGAAGTTCAAGCAGTCGGGCGTCCGGCACTTCGTGGTGGTCCGCGACAACGCCGCGATCGGCGTGCTGACGCAGACCGACGTCGTCGTGAACCAGGGGCCGGAGTTCTTCCTGCACCTGAAACCGATCGAATCGATCCGCGTCCATCCGCCCGTCGTGGTGTCCGAGCAGGTCGCGCTGCACGACGTTGTCACGCAGATGCGCACGCAACGACTCGATGCGATCCTGGTCGGCTACGACGACGGCGAGCACGGCATCCTGACCGAGCGGGACATCGTCCGGCTCCTGGCGGAAGGCGCGTCCCAGGGCGCGGTCGGGGCCTACGCGAGCAAGCCGCTGCAGATGCTGAGCGCGAAGCAGAGTTTGTATACAGCACAGCGCTTCATGACCGAGCACAATATGCGGCACGTCGGCATTCGGGACGAGGCGGGCAGGCTGACCGGGCTGCTCTGTTTCGCGGACGTGCTGCAGAGCATCGAGCATGAATACGCGAACGAGTTGCGCAGCGCCGTGCGCGAGCGCGACGAAGCGTTGGGTCTCGCGCGATTCAACCTGCGCATGGCGGATCGGGTGTTCGAATCGGCGCTCGAAGGCATCATGGTCACCGATCGGCACGCGAGGATCGAGCGCGTCAACCAGGCCTTCACGCGCCTGACCGGGTACACCGCGGACGAAGTGATCGGGCGCAACCCGGGCCTGCTGAGTTCCGGGCGCCAGACGCCGGATTTCTACAAGCAGCTGTGGCATTCGCTGACGACCGATGGCCACTGGCAAGGCGAAATCTGGAATCGCCGCAAGACCGGCGAGCTGTTTCTGGAATACCTGACGATCACCAGCATTCGCGACAACGATGACGAGATCTCGCACTATGCGGCGATCTTCTCCGACATCACGCAGCGGCGCCAGGCGGAGGAGCGGCTGGGCTATCTCGCCACGCACGACGTGCTCACCGATCTCGCGAACCGGGCGCTGTTCGAGGAGCGGCTCGCGCACGCGATCGCTCACGCGAAGCGGCTCGGTCGCAAGGTCGCGGTGATGTACCTCGATCTCGACCGCTTCAAGCTGGTCAACGACACGCTCGGCCACAACGCCGGCGACGAGGTGCTGAAGCAGGTCGCGGAGCGCATCGTCGCGTCGGTGCGCGCGAACGACACGGTGGCGCGCATGGGCGGTGACGAATTCGCGCTCGTGCTCGAGGAATTCGACGATGTTCGCGACGTCGGGCGCGTTGCACGCAAGCTGCTGGACGAAGTGGCGCGGGCGATCGATGTCGGCGGTCGCGAGATCTTCGTGACGCCGAGCATCGGCATCAGCATCTATCCGGACGACGGCACCGAGGCGGAGCACCTGATCCTGCTCGCTGACCAGGCGATGTACGGCGCGAAGAGCCGCGGCAGGAACGTGTTCCAGTTCTTCGAGAGCAAGATGACGTCGTCGGCGATGGAGCAGCTGGAGACGCTCGGCGAGCTGCACCGCGCGCTCGAGCAGAACGAATTCCGGCTGTTCTACCAGCCGCAATACGATCTGGCCAGCGGCCGGATCGTCGGCGTGGAGGCGCTGCTGCGCTGGCTGCATCCACGCAAGGGCCTGGTGCCGCCGGGCGACTTCATCGGGCTGGCTGAGCGGTCGGCGCTGATCGTCCCGATCGGCCGGTGGGTGCTGCGCGAAGCCTGCCGACAGGCGCGCCGCTGGCTCGACGAGGGCTTCGAGTTCGGGCGGGTGTCGGTGAACGTGTCGGCGCGGCAATGCTTTACCGACCATTTCCTCAGCGACCTGACGACCATCCTCAGCGAAACCGCGCTGCCGGCCGAATGCCTGCAGCTCGAGTTGCTCGAAAGCATGGCGATGAACACCCGCGAGGAAATCGGCATCCTGCTGCGCGAACTGGCGACACGGGGGATCAGCCTGGCGATCGACGATTTCGGTACGGGCTATTCGTCGCTGGTATACCTGAAGGATCTGCCCGTCGATACGCTGAAGATCGATCGGTCGTTCCTGACGGACTGCGGTTCGGGCAGCACGGATGATGCAATCGTGCGCGCGATCGTTGCGATGGGGCGCGCGCTGGGGCTCGATGTCGTGATGGAGGGCGTCGAGACGGAGAAGCAGCTCGCGTTCCTGCAGGAAATCGGCTGCCACCAGGTGCAGGGGTTTCTGTTCGCGCGGCCGCAGCCTGCTGAACAGCTAGCCGGGATCTCGTCGCGTCGCGGTGTTGAGTTGCTGACCGAGTGAGGCGGTGGGGTATCGATATGTCAGCAGCCGAGGTTTCCCGCGATCGCGCTGCTGCCGCTTTTGAACGACAGCATGTCCGTCACCTTGCCGGTATAAAAATCGACGATTTCACCGCCATGCGTCAGCAGCCGGTCGCCGAACCAATCTGCTGCCAGTCGCGCGGGCGGCCCACGGTGACGTTGAATGGCATGTTCGACCGCACCGGTATGTGCGTCGATCACCAGATCCTCGCCCCAATTGCAGCGTGCCGTTTCCGGCAAGGGTAAGCACAAATGGCTGCCACTCTCGTTGAACAGGATGTTGGCCGAGCGAACCTCGCCAAATTCGCCAATATCGCGCGACCATACTATCGAGCCATTCCGGTCATAACACAGCAATTGATTGGTATCGCTCGCGACGAACATGATTGACCCATCGCGCGCAAAGCGCAGGCGCTTGATCTTGCCGCCCGCCGGGAGGTTGACCTTATTGATCTCGCCGCTGCGGCAATTCACGGTCAGCACCGAGTTCCTGGTTCGTTCGTCTGGAGCCCAAAGGAGTCCGTCGACCGGATCCACGTCGCCGAAACGTGCATCGAAATCACGCGCGACAGGATCGCCATGTTTGCCGGTGTCCAGATCGATCACCACCGGACGGCCTTTGTCATTGCTCTTGAAGGCGCTTACCAGCGCATAGCGCCCGGAAGGATCCAGGCGTGTCCAGAACGACAGAAACTTGTCGGTCTGATGCAGGACGGCGCCATCGGCAACTACGGTCAAGCGGCTGCGGTTGGTATTGCGTGCGACTATCCACGACGCCGATGCCAATGCAAGACGACGGCCGTCGCGCGATACATCACATACCGTATCGTCCGTCTGCGCGCCGGCGACCGATGTAATCGTTTTCGAATCACGGTCGTATTGCACTAACGCCGGGTCGGGAAGGAAAGCGTCAGTTTGGTCGAAGAACACGAGACCGCGGGGTACATCGATGTACACAAGTAACTCCGGCAAGAAATGCGCAAAAGACGTGTCGATCGCGATTGTTTGGGTTAGAAGTGACGCCTTGCGTCGGCGGATCATGTCCTGATTATCAACAGACTGGCACGTGGCGTCGAGCGATTGGTCGTGGGCGGCTGGTCGGAGCTGGTTGACCGTGGTCGACCCTCAACGGACGCTCGCTTCCCTCCGAAGCGGTCGTTTCACTCGCCTCGCGGCGCAATGATTCGTTCAACCTTCAATTAATCCAACAGCACTCGGTATCGTCCGGCTAACGTTGCGGTCAATCTTCCGACATCGTTCAGTTCATCGTCGTGCAGATAAGTGTGCATTCCAAGCTGCTGCGCCACGACCAGATTCGCAGGCGTGTTGTCCACGAAAACGGCTTCCTCTGGGCCGATATGTAGTTCACGCAATGCTCTCTCAAAGATCGTTGGGCTCTGTTTTCCCACACCATGCTCGGCCGACACGATTACTGGATCGAACAATTCATCGAGTTGTTGAGATTTTCTCAGGCAATCGAGCCTGTCTTTTTTATTGTCCGTGATGATCCCAACGGCATAGCGCTTTCTGAGGTCACGCGCCAAAGCAAACATGGCATCGTTCGTGGGCGTGCTCAGGAATGCCTGTTCGAGTAGTGAGAAATCGAGCTCATGCTCAATTAACTTGCATACATAAGACCAGATAGCCTTATGTGTCGTTCTCCCGAGGATCAAGTCGGCGTTGTAGTATGAGAAAGCTTTCTGGATCAGTTCGTAATCTACGCCCGAAGCATGGCTTAGATATTTGTTGGTCGTGAGTGAACCAGTCTTATCTGTCGTGAGAACTCCGTCGTAATCAAAGAAAATCGCTTTTATCACGCTCGCTCCATTTGATGTTGCCGGCAGAACATGGTGGGTGTCTGCTTAGGTTCGTCGCCGTCGATGTAGCTTCGCGCGTCTCTTTGTGGAGGGCCACCCGACTATGCAAGAAGCATATCGCGACACAATCATGGCAGTCCCACTGTTCCACAGAGGTTGATCAATCCGTGCACCGGTCAGCTTGGCACGATTATTACGCCAGGCCAACGTTTTTGATATTGCTTCTGTTCAATTCGCTTTCGATAGGTGTAGACGTTTACACGCGCCGGGTTGCGCCGAACCACCATTGCAAAAAGATCGTCAAGCCCATACGGTGCAATGACGTTAATCGAGTCGTCTTCTAGTAGCGTTAGTCCGACCGATGTCGCGAACTCAGGCCACGACGCGACAGCGTGTTCCAACGATACAAACGGCGAAACCGGATGACCAAAAGCTGCTTCGAACCATGTGTGCACGGCGGCCTGATTGGTGACCTCCCAAGGATATTCAGGATATTGCGCCGTGAGGCTGTGCTGGATTTCGGCATCGCGAATCGACGACAAATCGGACGGGTCGAAGTAGGCTAAATCGACGTCGGCTAGGCATGTCGGAGTCGCATATCCGTGGAGCGAGTCCCAGACCAAATTGCGAATGGCCCCTGCGCCAATGCACCAGGATTTCAGGCCCATTGCACGTGACGCCGAGAGAGCCGACATACACCAAGATGACTGCCGGGCTATTTCGACTAATCTTTCATTGAGACTCATCGCGGATCTACGTGGCCTAAACGAGCAGCTCGGATCAGATTGTCTCCAAATCCAGCAGCACTGTCGAGTGACAGAAACTGGCCGGCAAGCGACCGCTTGCCGGCCGTGATGCCATCAAACCTCCGTCTGCTCCGCCATCTCAAGGGCATCGTCGACCTCGATGCCGAGATAGCGAACCGTACTTTCCAGCTTCGTGTGTCCGAGCAGCAACTGCACCGCCCGAAGGTTCTTCGTCCGCCGGTAGATCAGCGAAGCTTTTGTGCGGCGCATCGTATGGGTTCCGTATGCAGTATCGTCAAGGCCAATCGATGCAATCCAACGATGTACCAGCCGGGCATATTGCCGCGTCGACAGATGCGGTGACGTGTGCGACCGACTCGGGAACAGAAAATCCGCTGCCTTCAGTCCTCGCGCTTCGATCCAAGCTTCGAGGCTCTCACGGGTCCGTTCCGTGATCTCGAATTGCACCGGCCGCTGGGTCTTCTGCTGCATGATTGTCGCTCTGGACGCCACGTGGCTTCCGTGGCGGACATCTTGAACCAGCAACCGCGTAAGATCGCACGCTCGGAGCTTGCTATCAATTGCGAGATTAAACATCGCGAGCTCACGAAGGTTCGGCGCCATTTGAAGTCGCGTCCGAATCGCCCAGATTTCTCGGGGTTTTAACGGCGGCTTCTGCCCGGTGAGCTTGCCCTTGTTCCATGGCGCACGGTCACGAACGACGACATTCTCGGATTCCATGACAATCTCCTTTCAAGCAAAGCGAGATTGAGTGCGCGCTTATCCGGCGGGCGCTATCGACCCGGAGCAGCCGCTCAACGAAATACACTTCCGAGGTCCGCTCCTGGCGCACAGGAGCCATTCGTCGAACCTGAACGCCTTCAATGTCTGTCACGTCATATCGCCGAAACGCAATTGCGTTTTGAGGTAGTTCAGAAAAGCTTGCAGCTTGGGCGAGGGAACCAGCTCTCGCGGAAACAGTGCGTTCAAATCCTGCGGTGGACCTATCCATTCGGGCAGCACTCTCAGTAAGCGCCCTGCCTCGACTTCGGGAGCCATGCTGGCATCCATAGCCAGCAACAAGCCTTTTCCGGCGCGCGCGGCGTCAAGCATAAGTGCGGGGTCGCTGGCGACGATCACCGGTTCCAGCGCATAGTGAGTCGCCTTCCGTCCCGGCTTGCGCAGGGGCCAGGTATAGCCGCTGTCGCTACGAGCCTGATGAAGTGCGAGCGCAGGATGGAGCCGGAGTTCATCGGGAACGGCCGGCGCACCGTGCCGTTCGACATAGGCGGGACTCGCATAGACCGACGTCGAAAAAGTCCCGAGCCGCCGCGCCACGAGACTGGAATCGGGAAGGACGCCAAGACGCAGAGCGACGTCCACTTCGTCATCGAAAAGATCCAATGGCACGTGCGTCGCCAGAATATCGAGCCGCACATCGGGATAGCGAGAGGAGAACCCGGCGATCAATGGCGCGATCCACGTGACGCCGAACGAATACGGAAGCGTCACGCGCAGCCAGCCTGCGGGCGTGCCGCGAATACGCTGCACGGCATTCTCTGCCTCGTCGAGCTGTGTGCAGATAGTGCGGCAGTGCTGGAAGTAAGCCGTACCGGCCTCGGTCAGACGCAGTTTGCGCGTGGTCCGGTGCAACAGGCGCGAACCGAGGTGCGCCTCGAGTTCCCGCACTCGCCGGCTGACCGTCGTCTTGGGAATCTGCAACGCGATCGCTGCCGCAGTAAAGCTGCCTGATTGCACGACGCGAATAAATACAAGCGTGTCGTTGAGATCCCTGGTCATCGACGGCAATATCCGGACTGAGCATTTGTTGATGGCTTGAGCCTAGCATAGAGATTGTGCCGCTGATGGCTCAATCTTTGCTGTAAGAACGGGCTAATCACCAGCCCGCGCCTGCAATATCTTGTCGCCTTCAACCTGGAGGCGCACATGAATCTCAGCGAATACGCAAGTCACGATGCAATTGGGCTTGCAAAACGCGTGTCGGACCGCGAAGTCACGCCTGCCGAGCTTGCCGAACTCGCCCGTTCGGCGATCGAGGCCGTCAATCCCGCGATCAATGCGGTTATCGAGCACTGGCCGGCCAGCGATAGCGGAGGCAACCCGGAACACTGCACTGGTCCGCTTGCTGGCGTCCCGTTTCTGATCAAGGATCTTGCGGTTGCCATGAGCGGTAAGCGGCTGGAACTCGGGAGCCGGCTCTCCGGTGACGTTGTCGCCCCGGCCGATTCGTGGCTCATGTCGCGGTTCCGCGCCGCTGGACTCGTTACGATTGGCCGCACGACTACGCCCGAAATGGCGTTCAGCACGACCACGGAATCCACGCTCCAGGGTGCAACGCGCAATCCCTGGCAGCCGGATTCGAGCGCCGGCGGTTCGAGCGGTGGCGCCGCCGCCGCCGTCGCAGCCGGCGTCGTCCCACTCGCGCATGCTACCGATGCCGCCGGCTCGATACGGGTGCCGGCAAGCTACAACGGCTTGTTCGGACTCAAGCCGACGCGCGGGCGCAGCTCGAACGGGCCAGCCCTCGACGAAGTCTTCGCAGGATTTGGTGTGCAACTTGGCGTGAGCTGGAGCGTGCGGGACAGCGCCGCGCTACTCGATGCGATCCAGGGGCAGGCGATCGGCGAGCCTTACCTGACCGCTGCGCCGGAGTACAGCTTCCTGTCGCAGGTCGAGCGCGAACCTGGCAACCTCAGGATCGGCATGATGACCGATCCGTGGAGCGCGGATCGAACCGACCCGGCAATCGCGGCAGCGGTGGAATCGACGGCACGTTTCCTGGAAGAACTCGGTCACACGGTATTCGAAGTACGGCCGTCACTGGGTGTCTCGTGGGACGCGTTTGTGCAGATGAATGCAACGATCTGGACGGCGACGCTGGTCGGCTGGATCGAAGGCCTTGCTGCCGCAACGGGACGCCCGATCGATGAGACGACGCTGGAGCCCGCCACATTGGCCTGTTATCGCTATGGCAAGGAAGAAAAGGCGTCCGCATTCGCCGCCGCTCTGGCGATGCGCAACGTTGTGACACGGGCTGTCGGGCATTGGTTCGAAGACTTCGATGTGCTGCTAACGCCGACGCTGCCGCAAATGCCACCGCGCATTGGAGAGTACGGCGAGGGCGCGGAATCGATGAACGGCCTCGAATGGACTCAGCGAGTATTCCGGCATTCGCCTCTTACCCCGCCGTTCAATGTCGCCGGTGTTCCTGCGATGTCGGTGCCGCTAGCAAGTCATCCCGAAACGGGTCTGCCGATCGGGATGCAGTTCGCGGGGGCATTCGCGCGAGAAGATAAATTGCTGCGACTCGCAGGGCAGCTCGAACGCGCACGGCCGTGGATCGATCGGCGGCCCGTAGTTTGGGCGGGACGTCAGGAGTAACCGCGACAACGAGTGCGTTTCATGCGGGCGGCTCGGTCCGCCCGTCTTTGCCTGCGCTCTCACGCAAAGGTAACCTGCCGCCGAACCGTGAACATCTATGCGTTCATGGATGTCGACGATCTTGCTGCTGATGTCGAACGTCCCTTCCTGCGGCGGCAGCCGCTTGCTCTCCCCAGCACCTGGCCAAAGATTGTTGAACGTCTCTATAACCCTTCTTGCGCGAACGTGACCGATTCGCTTGCAATCGGCGTTTAACCCGGAATTCATCACCAGACGAATTCGTGCGATAGCAGGTCACCAATCGCATTCAGAACGTGTGCTCGTAATTCAGTCGAACGTGAACCGTGTCGGCATTGCTATGGCGAATGTGCTTGACGAAGGTCAACCAGGTAAAAGCTGACCGCGCGAAAAATTGCCGTGTACGAGATCGTCGGTTGCCACTGGGGGACATTCATGAGCACCACCACTTCACCCGTCCAGGCCGTCCCCGCTCTGCGGCGGGTGCTGGTCGCCGTCGACGGTTCGACCGCATCCGCGCATGCACTCGCGTATGCCAAAGCGTTCCTCCCATCGAATGCGGCGGTGCACATCATCAGCGTTGCGGAAAATCCGAGAACGCTCGTCCCGCTCGGGTCGAAAACCATGGCGTTCCTCGAATCCGCGCGCGTCGAGTTGCTCAGGGATGCATCTGATGCGGTGTCGCGCGCCAAAGCCGCAATGGATCGCGACGATCTCGTCATCGACACGGAAGTCATCGACCTCGCCACACGAGGCGGGGATGTCGTGAATGCACTGGCCGACAGCGCGCAAACCTGGCAGGCCGAACTCCTGATCGTCGGCGCACGTCAGCATCATGGCTTGCTCGGATGGGTCGAAGGGACGGTTTCCGGCCCGCTCGGCAAACTCATCGGATGCCCGCTGCTCATCGTTCCGGAAGGTTTCGCGTCGGTTGCCGAGCATCTGCCACGGCGGATGCTGTTCGCCGTTGACGGAAGCGCGATCGCACTCGACGCATTGCGGACAGGGTTGGCATTCTCGCGGGTCGACACCGAATTCCGTGCGATATACGTGGTTGATCGCCCCCCAATGCTCGGCGACTTCGTCCTTGGCGGGGCACTGGAAGAAGCATTGATCGGCGAAGGAAATCATGTGCTCCAGGGTGCCACGGCCATAATCGAAGGCACGGCCAGACATGCGCAGTCGCAACTTGTTCACGCAGATCGAACCGGCGCGGACGTTTCCCATCTGATCGTGCGCGACGCGCTCGAATGGAATGCGGACATGATCGTCATGGGCACTCACGGGCGGCGAGGCGTGACGGGCTGGCTCGTCGGCACCGTGGCCGGGCGCGTGGCGCGCATCACGAAAACTCCGGTCCTGCTCGTCCATGCGTCGCGTGCGTGACGCGCGTCGTCGTCACGCATCCGCACCCACGGCGTGGAACAGTTCCTCCTCCTGAGCGCAATGCAGGCGCACGATCGCTTCCAGCCCGTACAACAAGCGCTGTATCGCCTGCACCTGCGTGGTGTTCGTGCCGTCGCGCGGCAGGTCCACGACCATTTGTCTGAGCGATCGGACCATCTTGAAGATCTCCCGGTGCGCGCCGCTCATCGCAGCCAGCGGGTCCTCCCCGCCGAGAAGCGGGGCAAGGCGCGCGTAGACGTCCCGATCGTCGGCGCGTTCATGCGGCAGCAGCCGTTCGTCGAGCGAGTCGATCATGTGGACCAGCTCGCTGGCGATGGCGACCCCGGATAGTCCAGGCAGACGATCCGCGAGATCCCTGATCTGGTCCAGCAACGGTGACAATGCCGTGTGCTCGCGCCTGAGCTGCTCGACGTCGACATCGTCGAGCCGGGCGTTCGTCGGCCTCGGGCGATCCAGCAACACGCGCAACGCATTGACGATGACGGCGACGTCGATGACTTCCTGAATCACCGCGCCGGCAATCGGCTGCAGGAATCCGGCCGCCGCAATCGTCATCGCGACGACCGACAGCGACATGCCGGCCACCACGCTCTCGAGTGCGATTCGGCGCGACCGTCGCGCGATACGTATCGCATCCACGAGTCGATCCAGCCGATCGACCAGCAATACCACGTCGGCCGCTTCGGATGACGCGGCCGCCCCCCGCGCACCCATCGCGATACCGACGTCGGCGGCCGCCAGCGCCGGCGCGTCGTTCACGCCGTCGCCGACCATGATCGTCACGCCCTCCTTGCGCGCGGCCTGAATCGCGACGAGCTTGTCCGTCGGCGTCTGCTCGGCACGCACGTCGGTGACACCCAGCAACTCGCCGACGGCCTGGGCGATGTCCCGCCGGTCGCCGGTGAGCATGACGAGGCGCTCGACGCCTTCGCGCTTGAGCAGCCGCAATGCCCGCGGTGTTTCCAGCCGCACCTGGTCGGCCATTTGAATCGCGCCGATCATGACGCCATCCACGCCGACGAATACGGCAGCCCCGCCCTCGCTGACGACTCGCGCCAGGAATGCGTCGCTCCACGGCGCAATCGTCGCGCACACAGACACGTATTCGAACTTGCCGATTGCAACGGTCCGGTTGTCGACCTGGCCCGTCACGCCTTCGCCGGCTGTTTCGATGACGGCCGACGGCAGCGACAGATCGATGCGACGTTCACGCGCCGCGACCGTCAGCGCGTCCGAGATGATATGGCCCGATGCTTGGGCCAATGACGCTGCAAAACGCAGCACATCGTCCGCTGCGACGTCCGCGCCGCATTCGATCGCAACGATGCGCGCCCGTCCTCCCGTCAGCGTCCCGGTCTTGTCGAAGAACAGAATTGTCGCTTGCGCAAGACGCTCCAGCGCACCTCCGCCCTTGACCAGAATGCCGCGTTTCGAGCAACGCGACATGCCGGATACGATGGCGACCGGCACGGCGAGGATCAACGGACACGGCGAGGCCACGACGAGCACGGCAAGCGCACGTGCGACGTCGCCGGTCAACAGCCACGCGATACCCGCGACGAGCAGCGATGCGAGCACGAAGAACGCTGCGTAGCGATCCGCGAGACGCACGGACGGACTGCGCTCGCGTTGCGCACGCTCGACCATGCGAACGATGCCGGCAAACGTGCTGTCGCCTGCCGTCGCGCAGGCAACCATTTCGAACGGCGCGCCGGCGTTGACCACGCCGCTGCATGCGGTTTCCCCGGAACGGCGTCGCAGGGTGGACGATTCGCCCGTCAGCATGGACTCGTCCAGTTCCGCGTCGCCGGTCAATGTGCCGTCGACGGGCACGAACTCGCCGCTCCGCACGAGCAGCCTGTCGCCGGGGACAAGGGTGTCCGGCGCAACCGAGAGCCATTCCCCGTTCTCGAAACGGGTCGCCTGCCGGGGAACGCGGCCGAGCAGTGCGCTCATCTCGCGTTGCGCGCGGTCCTGCGCATACCGCTCCAGCGTCCGCCCGCTCGCCAGCATCAACGCAATCACGGCCGCCGCAAGCGTTTCGTCGAGCACGACCGCCAGCGCGATCGCGAGCCACGCGAGCACGTCGATGCCGGCCTGCCGCCTCATCACGGCCTTGACTAGCGAGACCGTCAATGCGAGCAGGACCGGCAGCGTCCCCAGCAGCCAGGCGAATCGCGCGAGCGACGGCTGGCCGAACGCCACGCATACGCCGCCGCCGGCGAGCGTGGCGGCCGCCAGAATCAGCAACACGAGATCGATCGACCAGGGGACTCGG
>NZ_LDVA01000347.1:0-49269 GCF_050768715.1 Burkholderia sp. ZZQ-2
CCCCCGCGGGAACGCCATCCGCCGCACCTGCCCCGGACGACGCCGAAGCGAAGAAGCGCGCGATCATCGCCGCCGCGCTCGAGCGTGCGCGCAAGAAGAAGGAAGAACTGTCCGGGCAAGGTGCGGGGCCGAAGAACACCGAGGGCGTGAGCGCGGCCGTCCAGGCGCAGATCGACGCCGCCGAGGCGCGCCGCAAGCGGCTCGCGGAACAGCAGGCCCAACGCGACGCCGAAGCGGCGGCCGCGAGCGGCAACGACGAAGAAAACGACGCAGGCAACGACGGCCCGTCCGCACCGCCCGACCAGAACGCTCCATGAACGCCAGCAAACGACGCGCGATCTACGAAACGCTGCAGAGCCTCAATCCGCATCCGACCACCGAGCTCGAATACTCGACGCCGTTCGAGCTGCTGATCGCCGTGATGCTGTCCGCTCAGGCGACCGACGTATCGGTCAACAAGGCGATGCGGAAGATGTTTCCGGTCGCGAACACCCCGCGACAAATCGTCGCACTCGGCGAAGAAGGCGTCACCGAGTACATCAAGACGATCGGCCTGTACCGGACCAAGGCGAAGAACGTGGTCGCGACGTGCCGGATCCTGCTCGACCGCTACGACGGCGAGGTGCCGGCCGATCGCGAAGCGCTGGAAGGCCTGCCGGGCGTCGGCCGCAAGACCGCGAACGTCGTGTTGAACACCGCGTTCGGCCAGCCGACGATCGCGGTGGACACGCACATCTTCCGCGTCGCGAACCGCACGGGGCTCGCGCCGGGCAAGGACGTGCGCGCCGTCGAGGCCGCGCTCGAGAAGTTCACGCCGAAGGAGTTCCTGCAGGACGCACATCACTGGCTGATCCTGCACGGTCGCTACGTGTGCAAGGCCCGCAAGCCCGAATGCTGGCATTGCGCGATCGAGCCGCTGTGCGAATTCAGGCCGAAGACCCCGCCGCCCAACGAGTGACGCGCAACCGCGGCCGGACTGCCGCAAACCGCCGGACGCCATGCGGCCCGACGCTCGACGCACGCCCCACCGGCCGCCCTCCGCCGGCAAACCGCGGCCGCGACAGCGCGTAGCCATCCGCGCCGCCGCTTTCCCCTTCCCGACTATGCGTTGGAGGTCGCGGTCGCATCGTCGGCCGCCGCGCCGCCCGCGCGCACCAGCGCCAGCACGGCAGCCAGGATCGCGACGCCGCCCGCCCACTGCAGCGGCGACAGCGCCTCGCCGAACAGCAGCGCCGCCAGCGCGACCGTCACGACCGGTTCGAGCGTCGACAGCATCGACGTGCGCGCGGCCCCAAGCCGTTCGAGCCCCGCAAAGAACGCGATCATCGCCGCGACCGTCGACACGAGTGCGATCGCAAGCATCGACGCCCAGCCGCCGGCCGTCGCGGGCCAGCGCGGCGGCGCGCCGAACGCCGCGGTCCGCACGACGGCGATCGCCACGAGCGTCGCGGTCGCCGACAGGCAGATGATCGCGGTGGTCGCGAGCGGATCGACGCCGCGCGTCGCCTTCGTGCCGCCGACGATGTACAGCGAATAGATCACCGCGGCGGCCAGCGCGAGCGCGATCCCGAGCGGCTCGCCATGCCCGCCGCCGACCATCAGCGCCGAACCCGCGACGCACAGCACGAGCGCGACGGCCTTCGCGCGCGTGAGGTGCTCGCCGAGCCACCACGCGGCCAGCAGCGTGACGAAGGCCGGATACAGGTACAGCAGCAGCGCGACAAGGCTCGCCTGCGCGTGCTGCAGCGCGCTGAAGTAGCAGAACGACTGCCCGACGTAGCCGAGCGCGCCCATCGCCACGAGCGGCGCGAGCGCGCGCCCGCGCGGCCACGTGACGCGGCGATGCCGTGCGATCGCGGCGAGCACCGCGCCGCCGATCGCGAAGCGCACGATCAGCAGCCCGAGCACGTCGACACCGGCCGCATACGCGTAGCGGCCGAAGATCGCCATCGCGCCGAACGCGGCGGCGGATAGCGCGACGTAAAGCGTGCCCTGCAGGGCTGCGGACGATGGGCGGGCGGTGGCGGTCATGACGGAACGGATGAGAACGGTGCGGTGACGGGAAGCGTTGGAGTGTAACGGCGCGGCGGCCGCGAGCCTAGCCCGCGCTTACCCCGCGCTTACCCCACGCTTACCCGTTACCCGGCACCGGCGGCGCACGCCACCGGCCCGCGCCGCTCACCCGCAAGGCCCGCGGAACCCCCGCCGCTGCGGCCACGCGATCGCGCCAAACCCGCCGCCTGCGCCGCCCGCCGACCCGGCGTACAATGCGCGACGCGGCATCAAGCCGTCCGAATCACGACGTTTCCCCACCATGTTCAATCCAAGCCGCGACGAAGTGCGTCGCTTTTTCACCGAGACCTGGCGCAAGCAGCGCGCCGGCGAGATCCTGACGCCGCTGGAAGCGATGGCAGCCGACTGGATCGTCGAGCATCCCGAATACCACGATGAACTCGCCGACGCCGATGGCGCCACCGCGCGCGAGTACACGCCCGAGGAAGGCCGCACGAACCCGTTCCTGCACCTGTCGATGCATCTCGCGATCAGCGAGCAGCTGTCGATCGACCAGCCGCCCGGCATCCGCGCCGCGCACGACAAGCTCGCGGCGAAGCTCGACTCGACCCACGACGCGCAGCACGTGATCATGGAATGCCTCGGCGAGACGATCTGGGAAGCCCAGCGCACGAACACGCCGCCCGATACCGACGCGTACCTGCAGCGCATCCTGCGCCGCGCATCGCGCGACTGAGCGCCGCCGCGGCGGCCCGCGGGCGCCGGCGCGCGGGCAAAAAAATACCCCGCCAGGGCGGGGTATCCTTGCTGCGCGGGCCCGCCGGGCCCGTCGCGCTTACTTCTTGAACACGAGATCGGTCTCTTTCAGCGACTCGATGTAGGCCGCAATGTCCTTCATGTCGCTGACCGACAGGCTCTGCACCTGTGCCTGCATGATCGCGTTGTTGCGACCGAGCAGCGGATTCGTCAGGCCCATCTGGTACTGGCGCATCGCCCACACGAGGTAGTCGGCATGCTGGCCGGCGAGGCGCGGGTATTCGGCGTTGATCGGCTTGTTCATCTGCGCGCCGTGGCAGGCGGCGCAGTTGTGCGATTCGACCAGTTCCTTGCCCTTCGTGATGTCCGCCGCGTGCGCGGTACCGATCGCGAGGCCGGCCGCCAGTGCAACCGCCGCCGTCTTGAATGCGTTGTTCATGAATGCTCCTGTCCCGCCGAGAGATCGGCGGCGCGCGCTTACTTGTAGGGGTTGTCCTTCGAGTCGGCCTTCTGGGCGGCGTAGTACGCCGACAGATCCGCGATGTCCTGGTCCGTCAGCGAACCGGCGATCGCATTCATCGACGGGAAGTGACGATCCTTCTTGCGGTAGGCCTTCAGCGCGTTCTCGAGGTATTGCTGGTTCTGGCCGCCGAGGACAGGCACCCGGTAGACCTCCGGGTACGCCGCGCGGTAGTCCTGGATGCCGTGGCAACCGATGCACATGGCGACCTTGCTCGCCCCGTCCTTCGGGTTGCCGACCACACCGGCCGCCTGCGCGCTGCCCGCGAGCGCCACGAGCGCTGCGACAACGACGTGTTTGCCGACGAATTTGTTCATAGCTCTTGTAACCTAGCTTGAGGGGAAACTGGCGCCGAAGCGGCAACGGCCCGCGCCGTTTTGCTTGTCGGTCGCCACGCAGGCCAAAAAAAACGGCCAGATTGTACCGCGTCGGCGGGGAACCCGTCCACAAGGCGCCCCGCCACAGTCCCGCAACGATACGCGGGCGAGGCCCAACCGGACAGCCCTTCTGACTTATACTGGGTTTTTTTCGCGATTGAGAAGAGCGCCGCCATGCGTTTCGAAGGGTCCTCGCACTACGTCGCCACCGACGATCTGAAGCTCGCGGTCAATGCCGCGCTGACGCTGCAACGCCCGCTGCTGATCAAGGGCGAGCCCGGCACCGGCAAGACCATGCTCGCCGAGGAAGTGGCCGCCGCGCTCGACATGCCGCTGCTGCAGTGGCACATCAAGTCGACCACCAAGGCGCAGCAGGGCCTGTACGAATACGACGCCGTGTCGCGGCTGCGCGATTCGCAGCTCGGCGACGAGCGCGTGAAGGACATCTCGAACTACATCGTCAAGGGCGTGCTGTGGCAGGCGTTCGATGCCGAGCACCCGAGCGTGCTGCTGATCGACGAGATCGACAAGGCCGACATCGAATTCCCGAACGACCTGCTGCGCGAGCTCGACCGGATGGAATTCCACGTGTACGAGACGCGCGAGACGGTCCGCGCGAAGCACCGCCCGCTCGTCATCATCACGTCGAACAACGAGAAGGAGCTGCCCGACGCGTTCCTGCGCCGCTGCTTCTTCCACTACATCCAGTTCCCCGACCCGTCGACGATGCAGAAGATCGTCGCGGTGCACTTCCCCGACATCCGCGAGGAGTTGCTGCGCGCGGCGCTCGAGAGTTTCTTCGAATTGCGCGGCGTGTCGGGCCTGAAGAAGAAGCCGTCGACGTCCGAGCTGCTCGACTGGCTGAAGCTGCTGCTCGCCGAGAACATCCCGGCCGACGCGCTGCGCGGCGCGGACGCGAAGCAGATCGTGCCGCCGCTCGCGGGCGCGCTGCTGAAGAACGAGCAGGACCTGAGCCTGCTCGAGCGGCTCGTGTACATGAACCGGCACAACCGGTAATCCCCCCTCACCCGCGAAGGCCCAGCCATGCTGCTCAATTTCTTCTACGCGCTGCGCGCAGCCAAGCTGCCCGTCTCGGTGAAGGAATACCTGACGCTGCTCGAAGCGCTGAAGGCCGGGCTGATCTCGCCGTCGATCGACGCGTTCTACTTCCTCGCACGGATGACGCTCGTCAAGGACGAGCAGTACTTCGACAAGTTCGACCAGGCGTTCGGCGCGTATTTCCACGGCGTGTCCGCGCTGCCGTCCGAAGCATTCGACATCCCGCTCGACTGGCTCGAAAAGCGCCTCGAGCGCGAGCTGTCGCCGGAGGAGAAGGCGCAGATCGAGGCGATGGGCGGCCTCGACAAGCTGATGGAGCGCCTGAAGGCGCTGCTCGACGAGCAGAAGGAGCGCCACGAAGGCGGCAACAAGTGGATCGGCACCGGCGGCACGTCGCCGTTCGGGCACGGCGGCTACAACCCGGAAGGCGTGCGCATCGGCGGCCCGTCGAACGGCAACCGCACCGCGGTCAAGGTGTGGGAGGCGCGCGCATACCGCGACTACGACGATTCCGTCGAGATCGGCACGCGCAACATCAAGGTCGCGCTGCGGCGGCTGCGCCGCTTCGCGCGCGAAGGCGCAGCCGAGGAGCTCGACCTGCCCGGCACGATCCGCAGCACCGCCGCGAACGCGGGCTGGCTCGACCTGCGGATGGTGCCCGAGCGCCACAACAACGTGAAGGTGCTGATGCTGCTCGACGTCGGCGGCTCGATGGACGATCACATCAAGCGCACCGAAGAGCTGTTCTCGGCCGCGAAGGCCGAATTCAAGCACCTGGAGTTCTTCTACTTCCACAACTGCGTGTACGACCACCTGTGGAAGAACAACCGCCGCCGCCACTCGGAACGCACCGCGACGTGGGACGTGCTGCACAAGTTCACGCCCGACTACAAGCTGATCTTCGTCGGCGACGCGACGATGAGCCCGTACGAAGTGCTGCAGCCCGGCGGCTCGGTCGAATACAACAACCCGGAAGCCGGCGCCGTGTGGCTGCGCCGCCTCGCCGACCAGTTCCCCCATCATGCATGGCTGAACCCGGAGCCCGAGCGGCTATGGGAATACCGGCAGTCGGTCGCGGTGATCCGCGACCTGCTCGGCCATCGCATGTATCCGCTCACGCTCGCGGGCCTCGAAACCGCGATGCGCGCACTCAGCAAGTAACGACACCCACCAAGACACGAAGGTCGCCTCCGAGCGGCCTCCCCCCGGAGATAGCATGAACCCCTCGCCCACCGCGAGCGCCAGCCGCGCCGGCGGCCGCCGTTTTTTTGCCGATACGTCCGTGTCCGCGCTCGTCGCCGGCTTCGTCGCGATGATGACCGGCTACACGAGCTCGCTCGTGCTGATGTTCCAGGCCGGCCGCGCCGCCCACCTCACCGATGCGCAGATCTCGTCGTGGATCTGGGCGCTGTCGATCGGCATGGCGCTGACGACGATCGGCCTGTCGCTGCGTTTTCGCTCGCCCGTCGTCGTCGCGTGGTCGACGCCCGGCGCCGCGCTGCTGATCGCGTCGCTGCCCGGCGTGCCCTACCCCGAGGCGATCGGCGCGTTCGTCGTCTGCGCGGTGCTGCTGACGGCCGTCGGCGTGAGCGGGCTGTTCGACACGCTGATGCGCAAGATTCCGGCCGGCATCGCCGCCGCCCTGCTCGCGGGCATCCTGTTCGAGATCGGCATCGAGATCTTCCGCGCCGCGCAGTTCCAGACCGCGCTCGTGCTCGCGATGTTCTTCACGTACCTGATCGTCAAGCGGCTCGCGCCGCGCTATGCGATTCCGACGACGCTGATCGTCGGCACGGCGGTGGCCGGCGGCCTCGGCCTGCTCGACTTCAGCGGCTTTCACATCGCGTTCGCGAAGCCCGTGTTCACGATGCCGGCGTTCTCGATCGCGTCGATCGTCAGCATCGGCATTCCGCTGTTCGTCGTCGCGATGGCGTCGCAGAACGTGCCGGGCATCGCGGTGCTGCGCGCGGACGGTTATCAGACCCCGTCGTCGCCGCTGATCGCGACCACCGGCCTCGCATCGCTGCTGCTCGCGCCGTTCGGCTCGCACGGCGTGAACCTCGCGGCGATCACGGCCGCGATCTGCACGGGCCCGGAAGCGCACGAGGATCACGCGAAGCGTTACACGGCCGCCGTGTGGTGCGGCATGTTCTACCTGGTCGCCGGTGTCTTCGGCGCGACGATCGCCGCGCTGTTCGCGGCGCTGCCGAAGGCGCTCGTCGTGTCGGTCGCCGCGCTCGCGTTGTTCGGCTCGATCATGAGCGGCCTCGCGAACGCGATGCAGGACGTGAAGCAGCGCGAAGCCGCACTCGTCACGTTCATGGTCACCGCGTCGGGCCTCACGCTGCTGTCGATCGGCTCGGCCTTCTGGGGGCTCGTCGCGGGGATCGTCACGCAGGTGATCCTGAACGCGCGCCGCCCCGCGTAATGCGGCACGGCGCTCGCCGGACATGCCAAAACGTGCTCGACGCGAATCGGGCCTAGAATGATGGCTTGGAAGCGGCGCCCGGCGCCGCTTCGCTTCGCCGCCGCGCTCGCGCGGCCCGTGAGAACCCGGCGCCTTGCGCCCTTCTTCCGAATCGCCATGACTACCGCACTCGACCAGCTGAAGCAGTACACGACCGTCGTCGCCGACACGGGCGATTTCCAGCAGCTTGCGCAATACCAGCCGCAGGACGCGACCACGAACCCTTCGCTGATCCTGAAGGCCGTCCAGAAGGACGCGTACAAGCCGATCCTCGAGAAAACCGTCCGCGATCATCGCAACGAAAGCACCGACTTCATCATCGACCGCCTGCTGATCGCATTCGGCACCGAGATCCTGAAGCTGATCCCGGGCCGCGTGTCGACCGAGGTCGACGCGCGCCTGTCGTTCGACACCCAGCGCTCGATCGACAAGGGCCGCGAGCTCATCAAGCTGTACGAAGCAGCCGGCATCGGCCGCGAGCGCATCCTGATCAAGCTCGCGTCGACGTGGGAAGGCATCCGCGCCGCCGAAGTGCTGCAGAAGGACGGGATCAAGTGCAACATGACCCTGCTTTTCTCGCTCGTGCAGGCCGCCGCCTGCGCGGAAGCCGGCGCGCAGCTGATCTCGCCGTTCGTCGGCCGCATCTACGACTGGTTCAAGAAGCAGGCCGGCGCGGAGTGGAATGAAGAGAAGGACGGTGGCGCGAACGATCCGGGCGTGCAGTCGGTGCGCCGCATCTACACGTACTACAAGACGTTCGGCTACAAGACCGAAGTGATGGGCGCGAGCTTCCGCACGACCAGCCAGATCACCGAACTCGCCGGTTGCGACCTGCTGACGATCAGTCCCGATTTGCTGCAGAAGCTGCAGGACAGCAACGAGACGGTCACGCGCAAGCTGTCGCCGGAAGCGCTGCACGACAAGCCCGCCGCGCGTGTCGCGATCGACGAGGCAGCGTTCCGCTTCCAGCTGAACGACGACGCGATGGCAACCGAAAAGCTCGCCGAAGGCATCCGCGTATTCGCCGCCGATGCGGTGAAGCTCGAGAAGCTGATCGACTCGCTGCGCTGAGCCGCGATACGCGTCAGCAGCTGTCGGCAACACTGACAACAGCCGTCAGCAAGCGCACGGCCGCGAACGTCATGTTCGCGGCCGTTTTTATTTTTCATTCCATCGTCAAGCACGCGCACTACAATCCACGTCACGGGTGCGGCGGCCGCCTCCCGATGCCCCCTTTTCCCGGTCAGTCTTGTTCGACGCCGAACCCGCGCAGATGCGCAGGCCGGCTCATCACAGGAGACAACGATGCAAGTTCAACCGTACCTGACGTTCTACGGTCGCGCCGACGAAGCCCTTCAGTTCTACGAAAAGGCACTCGGTGCGAAGACGATGTTCAAGATGCACTTCAAGGACGCGCCGCCGAATCCCGACTACCCGATGGCGCCGGAGATGGGCGACAAGGTGATGCATGCGAGCTTCACGATCGGCGACTCGATGATCATGTGCTCGGACGGCGACTGCAGCCAGCCGGCAGGCGCCACGCACGCCGGTTATTCTCTGTCGCTGAACCCGGAGACGGTCGAGGAAGGCCAGAAGCTGTTCAATGCGCTCGCCGACGGCGGCGAAGTGACGATGCCGTTCGGCAAGACGTTCTGGGCGCTCGGCTTCGGGATGGCCAAGGATCGCTTCGGCGTGCACTGGATGGTCAACGTCGAAGACCTGTCGCAGCGCGAGGAGCTCGCGAAACGCGCGCAGGGTTGACGCAGGAAAACGCCCGCCACCTCACGGTGGCGGGCGTTTTCGTTACCGCGCGTCGTCCGTCTCAGCCTTCGACGACGTCGAGATAGTCCTCCGGCCGCGTGCGATCCTCCGCATGCGCCATGCCCATCACGCGCACCAGCACGCTCACCACCACCGCCACCACCAGGTTCACGATCAGCGACCACACGGCCGCGTAGCCGGGAATCGCGAGACCGAACAGGTGGATCGTGAAGATCGATCCGGCCAGCTTCAGCGAAATCGCCATCCACGTGCCGCACACGATGCCGGCCGCCCAGCCGGCCAGCAGGCCGCGATGGTCGAGCACGCGCGTATAGAGGCCGAGCACGATCGCGGGGAGCGTCTGGATGATCCAGATCCCGCCGAGCAGCTGCAGCTGGATCGCATAGGTCAGCGGCAGCCCGAGGATGAACGCGACCGCGCCGACCTTCACGATCAGCGACACGAGCTTCGCGACGTGCGTCTCCTGCTCGTGCGACATGTTGCGGTTCACGAACTCGCGGTGAATGTTGCGCGTGTACAGGTTCGCGGCCGCGATCGACATGATGGCCGCGGGCACCAGCGCGCCGATGCCGATCGCCGCGAACGCGACGCCGACGAACCACGACGGGAAATACTCGAGGAACAGCGCGGGCACCGCGAAGTTCGGGCCGAACGCCTTGAAGTACGGCGCGTACTGCGGCATGTCCTTCACGCCCGCCGCGAGCGCCATGTAGCCGAGCAGCGCGAGCAGGCCGAGCACGAACGAGTACGCGGGCAGCATCGCCATGTTGCGGCGGATCGAGTTGCCGGACGACGACGACAGAATCGCCGTGACCGAGTGCGGATACAGGAACAACGCGAGCGCCGAGCCGATCGCGAGTGTCGCGTACGCGCTGTAGCCGTTCAGGCTCATCGCGTCGGGCGCCTTCAGCAGCAACTTGGCCGGCGGCACGCTCGCGAAGATGTGTCCGAAGCCGCCGAGCTTCGCCGGGATCACGATGACCGCCGCGGCGATCGTGATGTAGATCAGGATGTCCTTGACGATCGCGATCATCGCGGGCGCGCGCAGGCCCGACGTGTACGTATACGCGGCGAGGATCGCGAACGCGATGATCAGCGGCAGGTCGCCGACGAAGCCGGTCGTGTCGAAACCGAGCGCGCCGATCACCACTTCGATGCCGACGAGCTGCAGCGCGATGTACGGCATCGTCGCGAGGATGCCCGTCACCGCGATCGCGAGCGCGAGCATCCGGCTGCCGTAGCGCGCGTTGACGAAGTCGGCGGCCGTCACGTAGCCGTGCCGCTTCGCGATGCTCCACAGCTTCGGGAACACGACGAACGCGAACGGATAGATCAGGATCGTATAGGGCAGCGCGAAGAAACCCATCGCACCGGCGCCGAACACGAGCGCGGGCACCGCGACGAACGTGTACGCCGTATAGAGGTCGCCGCCGAGCAGGAACCACGTGACGATCGTGCCGAAGCGGCGTCCGCCGAGGCCCCATTCGTCGAGATGGGCGAGATCGCCGCGCCGCCAGTTTGCGGCCAGGAAACCGATGATCGTGACGCCGATGAACAGCAGGACGAAGACGAAGGTTGCGCCGAGATTCATCGTGCACCTCCCTGCGGGCCGCTCGCCTTCCACGCGTTCTTGGTCTTGAAGTACACGAACGCGGTGATCACCGCGCTGATGAAGACCCAAAGCAGCTGGTACCAGTAGAAAAACGGAAAACCGAACACCTGCGGTTCGATCTTGCTGTACGACGGTACCCAGACCATCGCGATCAACGGCAGTACCAGCAGCCAGAGCCAGCGCTTGGCGGCCCGGTTGGCGTCGGCATCGTGAGCCATGACGTCTCCTCTTCTTTCCCGGTTATCGATCTTGTTGAGCGGGTACGGCGCCGAGAGGAGCGCAAAACGGGTAGGCTGCGGCTCCCCTGGCTTCGCGCCAGTATAGGAGCCGCGAGCACGCGGTCAAGCGGGGGCGAACCCGAGGTGATCCGCCCCTTGCCGCGTGGTTGCACCGGCCTGCCGCCGGTGCCTGAAACGTCAGATCGCGAACGAGGTATCGCGCGCGCCGGTCGTTTCTTTCAAAGCTTTCACCCACTTGCGTGCGGGCAGCTTCAGCGTGTCCTCGATCAGCTTCGCACGCGCGTCGAGCTGCGCGAACGACACGTCGAGCGCGGGGCCCGAGAACGCGATCGCGATGCGGTTGCCGTCATGCACTTCCGGCAGCGCGATCACGCGATGATCGAACGCCGCGTTCAGGTGCTTCATGTTGCGCACGAAGCTCGGATGATCGCCGAACAGGTTGATCGTCGCGATGCCCGCGTCGGCAAGGCAGCCGCGCACCGCACGGTAGAACGCGACGCTGTCGAGCACCGGGCCGCGCGCGGTCGCGTCGTACAGGTCGATCTGGATCGCGCCCGTCGTGCCGCGGTTGGCCGGGTCGTTGACGAAGTCCCACGCGTCGGCTTCGTGCACGACGAGACGTGCGTCGTCGGGCGGCATCGCGAACATCGTGCGCGCGGCGACGATCACGGCCGGGTTCAGCTCGACGGCCTCGACCTTTGCTTGCGGGAGGAAGCGGTGCGAGAACTTGGTCAGCGCGCCGGTACCGAGCCCGAGCTGGACGATCCGCCCGGGCGTTTCGAGGAACAGCAGCCACGCCATCATCTGCTGCGCGTATTCGAGCTCGATGTGCAGCGGCTTCGAGATCCGCATCGCACCCTGTACCCACTCGGTGCCGAAGTGCAGGAAGCGCACGCCGCCCTCTTCCGAGAACGTGACGGGCGCGAAGCGCGGCTTGCGCGGCGCTTCGAGCACGGGCACGTCGTCGTGTTCGTCGATGTCCGGGCGGCGCTTCACGCGTGGCGGCTGGAGTTTTTCGGAGCCGTTGTAGGAGGACGGCTTGCGATTCTTGAACGCGCGCGCCTCGGCGGACGCGCGCTTGATCAGTCGGGTCATGATTGAATCTCGCTGGATGACGCTGGTTTTAGCGGACGAGAGGATAGCATTGGTGCAGGAGGCGAGCCGTGCGGATGGCCCCACGTCCGCTGTTTCGACGCAGCGTCCCGCGCGTTTCCACGCCAGAAGCACGTTGACCGAAAGCGCACAGCGGGCGCCTTGCCGTCCAGCCGATTGCTTCACGTACGGCAATCGTTGCGAACACGCTCGACCATGCCGGCGCCCTCCGGAAATGCGCGGTAATCGATTCGTGCCCACAGCCGCGTCAAACGGCCACGATGTCACTCGCCAAGTTGCCCCCGAAACGCTAAGCTCCCGCGTCGGCCGCTCGTAGCGGCGCGACCAATCTTACGGAATACCAACAAAAACGAGGGGCCTCATGATACAAAAAGAACGCCTGACGCGCGTCGGTTACACCGCTGCGCTGACCGCAACCCTGCTGCTCGGCGCATGCGGTGGCGACGGCGGCGGTGCTTCGGGCACGCCGGCCAGCAACCTCAGTGCCGCGCAACAGAACTATGAAAGCTTCGCGTTGGCCGCCAACGGCGGGCTGCACTACCCGCAAGCGCAGCTCGACCTTTCCACGTCGAGCACCGGCGCCCTGAGCGTCGGTCCGGGCAGCTATTTCTATACGCAAGATCAACGCATTGCGCAAAGCCCGGCCGGCGGCACGCAATCGCTGATGCTCGGCCGGTCGTCGATCGACCCGGTGCTGTCGGTGCCGGCACCCGTCGCCCAGCGTTATCTCGTCAACGGCGCAATCGTGGCGAGCATGCAGGAGCAGGTCAGTTACAGCGGAGCAAACATCCGGTTCACCGAACTCACCGCCGACGGCCAGACCGTTGCGGTGACGCTCCTCGGCACGAACTACACGGTCGTACCGCTGTCCGGCGCGATCTCGAGCGCCCCGTCCGAGTTGTTCAGCGGCAGCCCGCTTGGCGTCATCACGAATACGATCAACGGCACATCGCTCTATAACAAGCAGGCAACCTGGCAATCGGGTGCCGCCTATATGAAGGTGACCCGACAGGTGGTCGGCGATACGGTACTCACCGGCGACTGCACCGCACCGCAAACGACCGGCGCGAACGTCACGCCGTGCCGTACGACGGCATCGACACTGGAAGCGTTCTTTCCGCACACAAGCGCTGGGGACAACAAGACCTACAACCTGAGCGACGGACAGATCGTCACGCTCGCGGGGGTTCGCGCATGGGTTGCCAACTCGCCACTCAACGGACCGACTCTCGAATATCGGGTCTTCTATCAGAACAACGGGCAGATCGACGCCGGAGCCCTGATGCGCGACGGCACGACGCTCGCGGTCGGTAGCAGCACGGCCCCCCAGAACTTCTACATCACGCTGAACAGTGCGGCCGTCCAGTCCGTGAAGGCGGCGATCACGTTCTGACGCATCGCGGTGCTCGGTTGCGCGCGCAACGACATGAACAGCGGCGACCTGTTCGCCGCCGTTCATACGACGTTACAGGGAAGTCGACAGCACGCCGTTTCCGGATCGGAAATCGGCGCACAATACGGCTCGGCGCCGGCTATCGATCTCGTACTTCGGATATCGATCGGACCTCGAGCCGCAAGGATGTGGAAATGGCGCCTGCGCGCATTCGTCCGGCGCAGGTACGCTCGCCGCCATGACGTTTCGGAGATTCCATGGAATCAACCGACAAGAAGATCTGGTTCCCGGCAAAGCGCTACGGATGGGGATGGGCGCTGCCGGTTGCGTGGCAAGGCTGGGTGGTCCTGCTTTTCTTTGTGCTCGGACTCGTGGCGGCGTCGAGGGTCTTCCCGCCGGCGCAGGCGCCATTCGCGCTCGCGGCATGCATCGTGGCGCTGGTGGCCGCGCTCACGGCCGTGTGCTGGCTGAAAGGTGAAAAGCCCAAGTGGCGCTGGGGCAAGGACGAATAAGCGACGAAACGACGATCTGTCGAATCGTCAAACGAGAATCCCCCGCCACTGCGCGAGCTTCTGCTCGAACGACAACATTGCATTCGCCGGACTCGACGAAGGCAGCACGAGCGTGTCGTATCCGGCGTGGCCGATCACGTCGGCGAACCGCCCTGCCGTCTTGCCGTTGAAGCACACGCGCTTGAGCAACGGCGCATGTTCCCGCAACGAATCGAAGTCGTTCGGCTTCGCATTCCGGATCGCCGAGTCGAGACTGCCTTTCCGATGGCATGCATCGAGGACGTCCCAGATGCCGATGCCATGCGAAAGCACGCACACGAGCCGCGCATCGTACGGCAGGTCATGAAGCGTCGGCTCGCCGAGCACCGCCCCCAGCAACCGCCAGAACTGGTTGCGCGGATGCGCGTAATACTGCGCGGCGTCGAGCGACGCCTCGCCCGGAAAACTGCCGAGGATCATCGTGTGCGTATCCGGCCCGACGACCGGCGCAAACCCCTGCAGCATCACGCGACTCCACGCGGCCCGACGGACCGGGGCCCGTCGCCGTGCGCATCGAGATGACGCCACAGCGCCGGCAGCATGCATTCGGTGACCATCAACGGCTTGCCGTGACGCTGAAACACCGAGCGTCGCGCGGCAAACGCGTGCGGCGCGCGCACGCCCGCGCCAAGCGCATGGCTCGCGAGCGCGTACAGCGGATGGCCGGCGATCACGCGCCGGCTGACGAGCGCAGAACGTTCGACCTGCGGATCGCTGTACAGCAACTCGGCCAGCGGCCGCGTGCGCAGCCGCCGCATTGCCTGCCACACGCCCTT
Organism: Burkholderia sp. ZZQ-2; assembly: GCF_050768715.1. NCBI lineage: Bacteria > Pseudomonadati > Pseudomonadota > Betaproteobacteria > Burkholderiales > Burkholderiaceae > Burkholderia > Burkholderia sp. ZZQ-2. Next base: position 14,659 of record NZ_LDVA01000347.1, read on the forward strand.
GCTGGCCGCGAGCGGCGCGATGCTGTGCGCGGCAACAAAAGGCGTGCCGTCGACCGACAGGATCACCTCGCGCACCCACATCGGCGCGCGCGGCGAACTGGCGAGCGCGTCCGGCTCGTCGAACCACGGGCAGTCGACGGCCTCGCGCGTCACCCGCACGTTCACGCGGCCGAGCCGCGCGAGGTGCGCGGTCAGCGATCCGCCGCGCGTCAGCCAGTCGCGCTGGTCGAGCGTGCAGCCAGGCCGCGGCGTCTCGCGCCAGCCGGCCTGCCCGCCGTCGAATCGCAAACGCGCGTTCACGCGGTGCGCGACAGCAGCAGCGCGTTGGTCCGCTTCACGAAGCTCGCCGGATCGTCCAGCATGCCGCCTTCGGCCAGCAGCGCCTGATCGAACAACAGATGGGCCCAGTCGCCGAAATCGGCGCTGTCGGCCTTCAGTTGCTTGACGAGCGCGTGCTCCGGGTTGATCTCGAGGATCGGCTGCATCGCCGGCGCATTCTGGCCGGCCGCCTTCAGCATCCGCTGCAGGTAGCCGCTCATGTCGTTGTCGTCGGCGACGAGGCACGACGGCGAATCGGTCAGGCGGAACGTGACGCGCACTTCCTTCACCTTGTCGCCGAGCGCTTCCTTCATCTTCTCGACGACGGGCTTGATCGCCTCGCCCGCTTCTTCCTGCGCCTTCTTCTCTTCGTCATTCAGCTCGCCGAGGTCGAGGTCGCCGCGCGCCACGCTCGCGAGCGGCTTGCCGTCGAATTCATGCAGGAACGACAGCATCCATTCGTCGACGCGGTCGGTCAGCAGCAGCACCTCGACGCCCTTCTTGCGGAACACTTCAAGGTGCGGGCTGTTCTTCGCGGCCTGCCACGTATCGGCCGTCACGTAGTAGATCTTGCTCTGCTCGGGCTTCATGCGCGACACGTAGTCGGCGAGCGACACGTCCTGCGCGTCGGTGTCGCCGTGCGTCGACGCGAAGCGCAGCAGCTTCGCGATGCGCTCGCGGTTCGCGTGATCCTCGCCGAGGCCTTCCTTCAGCACCTGGCCGAACGCGCCCCAGAACGTCTTGTACTTCTCCTTGCCGGCATCCTCTTCCGCGTTCGCGAGTTCCTCGAGCATCGACAGCGCGCGCTTGGTCACGCCTTCGCGGATCGCCTTCACGTCGCGGCTTTCCTGCAGGATTTCACGCGACACGTTCAGCGGCAGGTCGGCCGAATCGACGACGCCCTTCACGAAGCGCAGGTATTGCGGCAGCAGCTGCTCGGCGTCGTCCATGATGAACACGCGCTTCACGTACAGCTTCAGGCCGCCGCGGTAGTCGCGGTTCCACAGGTCGAACGGCGCGTGCGCCGGCACGAACAGCAGCTGCGTGTATTCGCTGCGGCCCTCGACGCGGTTGTGCGTCCACGTGAGCGGATCCTGGTGGTCGTGCGCGATGTGCTGGTAGAACTGCGTGTACTGCTCGTCGGTGACGTCGCTCTTCGAACGCGTCCACAGTGCGCTCGCCTGGTTGACGGTCTCGTCCTCGTCCTTCAGGACCATCTCGCCCTTTTCCTGATCCCACTCTTCCTTCTGCATCAGGATCGGCAGCGCGATGTGATCGGAATACTTCTGGATGATCGACTTCAGGCGGTGCGACGACAGCAGCTCGTCCTCGCCTTCGCGCAGGTGCAGCGTGATCGTCGTGCCGCGCTGTGTGCGCTCGATCGCGTCGATCGTGAAGTCGCCCTCGCCCGCGCTTTCCCAGCGCACGGCTTCGTTCGCCGGCAGGCCCGCGCGGCGCGTCTCGACGGTGATCTTGTCCGCGACGATGAAGCCCGAGTAGAAACCGACGCCGAACTGGCCGATCAGCGCCGCGTCCTTCTGCTGGTCGCCGGACAGCTTCGTGAAGAATTCCTTGGTGCCCGAACGCGCGATCGTGCCGAGGTTCGCGATCGCCTCGTCGCGGCTCATGCCGATGCCGTTGTCCTCGATCGTGATCGCGCGTGCAGCCTTGTCGAAGCCGATGCGGATGCGCAGGTTCGGATCGTTCTCGTACAGCGCGTTGTCCGCGAGCGCCTCGAAACGCAGCTTGTCGGCCGCGTCGGACGCGTTCGACACCAGTTCGCGCAGGAAGATTTCCTTGTTGCTGTAGAGCGAATGGATCATCAGGTGGAGAAGTTGCTTGACCTCTGCCTGAAAGCTCATCGTTTCATGTGCCATGGATGCTGTTTCCTCTTACTTGAACTTGAATGGTGTGGCGCAGGCGCCCGGCGCGCGATGCCGGACGGCCCTGGAGGGCCACCGCCTGGCGCAAGCGGTTTGCGCGCGTATCTGGGGATCGCACGCCCGATTTCAAGGGCCGGCGTGCCGCGCCGGGTCACGACGCGCGGCGTACGGCCGAATCGATATAGCGCGACAGCAGCCCCGGCAGCGCCGGATCGCCGCAGTTCGCGACGTTGAAGCGCATCCACGTCGACGGCGATTGCTGCGGCGAGAACAGGCTGCCCGGCGTCAGCAGAAAGCCGGCCTCGTGCGCGACCGCCGCGAGCGCGTCGGAGTCGACGCCCGTGTCGGCCCACAGGAACATCCCTGCCGCCGGCATCGTGAAGAGGCCGAGCCCGGTGCGCTCGAGCATCCGCGCGGTCTTGTCGCGCACGCCGTCGAGCCGCGCGCGCAGCCGCTCGACGTGGCGCCGGTAATGCCCTTCGGTCAGGATCTTGTAAAGCACGCGCTCGTTGAGCTCGGGCGTCGTCATCCCGACCAGCATCTTCTGGTCGGTGACCGCCTTCGCGATCTCCGGCGCGCACGCGACATAGCCGACCCGCAGGTTCGCCGCGAGCGTCTTCGAATAGCTGCCGAGGTAGATCACGCGCTTCAGCTGGTCGAGGCTCGCGAGGCGCGTGGCCGGATAGCTCGGCGGGCACAGGTCGCCGTACACGTCGTCCTCGACGACGAGGAAGTCGTACGCCTCCGCGAGCTTCAGGATCCGGAACGCCTGCGCGGCCGACAGCGACGTGCCGGTCGGGTTCTGCAGCACCGAGTTGATCACGAGCATCTTCGGCCGCCACATCTGCACCAGGGTTTCGAGCGCGTCGAGATCGGGGCCGTCGGGCGTGTAAGGCATCCCGACGAGTTGCGCGCCCTGCGCCGCGAAGCGGCCGAACATCTGGAACCAGGCCGGATCGCCGACGATCACCGCGTCGCCAGGCCGCATGTAGATCCGCGAAATCAGGTCGATCGCCTGCGTGATCCCCGAGACGAGCACGATCTGCTCGGGTTTCGCGCCGATCTCCACTTCGGCGAGGCGCGTCTGCAGTTGCTGGCGCAGCGGCAGGAAGCCCTGCGCGGTGCCGAAGCCGAGCATCTGCGCGCCGGACTGGCGCCCGAGCGCGCGCAGCGCGCCGGTAATCAGTTCGCCGTCGAGCCAGCGGCCCGGCAGATAGCCGAGACCCGGCCCCTTTTCCGGGCTGACGGTGTGCAGCATGTTGCGCAGCAGCCAGACGACGTCGATCGTGTTGTGCACCGGCGCGGCCTCGGCCACGCGCGCGACGCTGTCGGCCGGCTGCGGGCCGGCGGCCGTGCGCTCGCGCACGTAGAAACCCGAGCCGCGCCGCGAGTCGAGATAGCCTTGCGCGACGAGCCGCTCATAGGCCTCGACGACGGTGAAGCGGGATACGCTCTTGTCGAGCGCGAGCTTGCGGATCGACGGCATCCGCATGCCGGGCCGGAACACGCGTTCGTCGATACGCCGCCGCGCCCACTGGACCAGCTGGTCGACGAGCGTGAGCGTGGCCGTATCGTGCGGCGCGGGAATCTGGGCGAGTGGGACGGTGGACATGGGCGGCAGCTCCAACTGTACCGAAGGCTATCGCGCCGATTGTACCGTTACTGTGCCGGTAGCGACGATTACAGTTGACCGGACTGGCGATCGTGCGGCTGCCGTTCCGGCAGCGCCGCACCCGGCACGGCGCCCACCGGCCCGCATCGCGGCCGGTACGCCGGCCGGTCCGGCCACCGCCCGGCGCCTCGCCTGCCCACCATGACACTTTCGCTTCCCGACCGACGTTCATGCCAGCCCGCTCCCTGACACTCGACCATCTCGTGATCGCCGCGCGTACGCTCGACGAAGGCGTACGCCATGTCGCCGACGCGCTCGGCATCGATCCGGCCGGCGGCGGCCGCCACCCGCTGATGCGAACCCACAATGCGCTGTTCGGCGCGTGGGGCGGGCTGTACCTCGAGGTGATCGCGATCGACCCCGACGCGCCGGCGCCGAACGACGGCGCCGAGCCGCCGCGCGCCCGGCTGTTCGCGCTCGACGAGCCGGCCATGCACGCGCGGCTCGCGCAAGGCCCGTTTCTCGCGCACTGGGTCGCGCGCGTCGACCGTCCGCGCCAGCTCGCGCTGTGGCAGAGCCAGTACCCGGCACGCATCGCGCCGGTCGTCGCGATGCGGCGCGGCGACCTGAGCTGGGGCCTCACCGTGCCCGACGACGGCGCATTCCCCGCGTGGCAAGGCGCGGGCGACGGGCTCGTGCCGTCGCTGATCCAGTGGGACAGCCCGCGCCACCCGGCCGAGTCGCTGCCGGATAACGGCATCGCGCTGAAGGCGCTCAAGGGCACCCACCCGCGTGCCGACGCTGTCCGCGAGCAGCTCGACTGGCTCGGCGCCGCCCATCTGCTCGACCTCGAAGCCGCCGACGGCCCGCCCGCGCTCGTCGCCGAATTCGACACGCCGCAGGGCCCGCGCACGCTGCGCTGAGCCCTCGGCCGCCCCGCCCCCACCCCAATACCGGCAACACGGAGACACTTACCCCATGAATTCGCGCGAAACCCGAGGCATGCTGCTCGGCCTCATCGGCGTCATGATCTTCAGCCTGACGCTGCCGATGACGCGGATCGTCGTCTCCGAACTCCATCCGCTGCTCAACGGGCTCGGCCGCGCGCTCGCCGCCGCCGTACCGGCCGGCCTGCTGCTGTGGTGGCGCCGCGAGCCGCTGCCGACCCGCGCGCAACTGAAAAGCCTCGCGATCACGTCGGCGGGCGTGATCATCGCGTATCCGGTGTTCTCCGCGTGGGCGATGAAATCGGTACCGGCGTCGCACGGCGCAGTGGTCAACGGCCTCCAGCCGCTGTTCGTCGCGCTGTACGCGGCATGGCTGTCGCACGAGCGGCCGTCGAAGGCGTTCTGGGCCAGCGCGGTGGCCGGCAGCGCACTCGTGATCGCGTTCGCGCTGCGCGACGGCGGCGGCACCGTGCAGGCCGGCGACGCGCTGATGCTCGTCGCGGTCGGCATCGGCGCGCTCGGCTATGCGGAAGGCGCGCGCCTCGCGCGCCAGATCGGCGGCTGGCAGGTGATCTGCTGGGCGCTCGTCGTGTCCGCGCCGTTCCTCGTGCTGCCGGTCGGCTGGCTCGCATGGATGCAGCATGCCGCGCATCCGGGCCCGCTCGCCCTGCGCACGTGGCTCGCCTTCGGCTACGTGACCCTCTTTTCGCAATTCATCGGCTTTTTCGCGTGGTACGCGGGGCTCGCGATGGGCGGCATCGCGCGCGTGGGCCAGGTGCAACTGCTGCAGATTTTCTTCACGATCGCCTTTTCCGCGCTGCTGTTCGGCGAAACGGTCACGTCGTCCACGTGGCTGTTCGCGGCCGCGGTGATCGCCACCGTGGTGCTCGGGCGCCGCTCGGCGGTCGCCACGGCCGCGCAACCGGCTCGCGCCGGCTGAACAGGTGCGCCATAATGAACGTTTTGCCTGATCGGTTTTGCCCACCCGGCCGCGAAGGCTCGATCGCGCTCGCGCATGCCCACCCGGCAGCGTCGAAGCGATTTGCCCGAACGACCTTTCTTGACTGACCACGATATCCGAACGAGGAGACTATGAATCCGAGCGACCTGCATCCGCCGCACTGGCAGCTTTCCGAACGCGCCCGCAAGCTGACGAGCTCTGCGATCCGCGAAATCCTGAAGGTCACGGAACGCCCCGAGGTCATCTCGTTCGCCGGCGGCCTGCCCGCCCCCGCGACGTTCCCGGCCGAACGCATGCGCGCCGCCGCCGATCGCGTGCTGCGCGACGCGCCGGCCGCCGCGCTCCAGTACAGCGCGACCGAAGGCTACCTGCCGCTGCGCGAATGGATCGCCGAGCGCTACAGCGTGCGCGTGTCGCAGGTGCTGATCACGACCGGCTCGCAGCAGGCGCTCGACCTGCTCGGCAAGGCGCTCGTCGATCCGGGCAGTCCGATCCTCGTCGAAACCCCGACCTACCTCGGCGCACTGCAGTCGTTCTCGCTGTACGAGCCGCGCTACGTGCAGGTGCCGACCGACGAGCAGGGCCTGCTGCCGGAAGGCCTGACGCCGGAACTCACGCAAGGCGCGCGCCTGCTGTACGCGCAGCCGAACTTCCAGAACCCGACCGGCCGCCGCCTGCCCGTCGAGCGCCGCCGCGCGCTCGCCGCGTTCGCGCAGTCGAGCCCGTTCCCGGTGCTGGAAGACGATCCGTACGGCGCGCTGAACTACCGCGGCGAGCCGCTGCCGACGATGCTGTCGATGGCGCCCGATCACGTCGTGCACCTCGGCACGTTCTCGAAGGTGCTCGCGCCGGGCCTGCGGATCGGCTACATCATTGCGCCCGAGGAACTCCACTTCAAGCTCGTGCAGGCCAAGCAGGCCACCGACCTGCATACGCCGACGCTCACGCAGCGCATCGCGCACGAAGTGATCAAGGACGGTTTCCTCGACGAGCACATCCCGACGATCCGCGAGCTGTACAGCGCGCAGTGCGACGCGATGCTCGGCTCGCTCGAGCGCCACATGCCGGAAGGCGTCACGTGGAACCGGCCGGAAGGCGGGATGTTCATCTGGGTGAACCTGCCCGCGCAGATCGACAGCATGAAGCTGCTCGCCGCGGCCGTCGACAACCACGTCGCCTTCGTGCCGGGCGCGCCGTTCTTCGCGGACAACGCGCAGCAGAACACGCTGCGCCTGTCGTTCGTGACGGTGCCGCCCGAGAAGATCGAGGAAGGCGTCGCTCGCCTCGGCAAGCTGCTGCGCGAGCGCCTCTGATCCCCTTTTTCCTGTCACGACTCTCTACGAGGAATCGAATCCATGGCTAACGTCTACGACAAGCTGAAGTCGCTCGGCATCGAGCTCCCGACCGCCGGCGCACCGGCCGCCGCCTACGTGATGAGCGCGCAAAGCGGCAATACGGTCTACCTGTCGGGCCACATCGCGAAGAAGGACGGCAAGGTCTGGGCCGGCAAGCTCGGCGCGGATCTTCAGACGGAAGACGGCAAGGCGGCCGCGCGCTCGATCGCGATCGACCTGCTCGCGACGCTGCACGCGCACACCGGCGACCTGAACAAGGTCACGCGCATCGTCAAGCTGATGAGCCTCGTCAACTCGACGCTCGACTTCACCGAACAGCACGTCGTGACGAACGGCGCGTCGGAACTGATCGCCGAAGTGTTCGGCGACGCGGGCAAGCACGCACGCTCGGCTTTCGGCGTCGCGCAGATCCCGCTCGGCGCGTGCGTCGAGATCGAGCTGATCGCCGAAGTTGCGTAACGGGCGCAACGCAGTGCCCGGCCGTCTCGTCCGCTTCAAGCAGGTCGACGTGTTCACGTCGGTGCCGTTCAAGGGCAACGCGCTCGCCGTGGTGTTCGACGCCGATTCGCTCGGCGACGACGCCATGCTCGAGATCGCCCGCTGGACGAACCTGTCGGAAACCACGTTCGTCTGCACGCCGACCGATCCGGAAGCCGACTACCGCGTCCGGATCTTCACGACGGCCGGTGAACTGCCGTTCGCCGGCCACCCGACGCTCGGCACCGCGCATGCGTTCCTGGAAAGCGGCGCGCGGCCGCGTACGCCGGGCCGGCTGATCCAGCAGTGCGGGGTCGGCCTGGTTGCGCTGCGCGAGCAGGCCGACGGCTGGGCGTTCGCCGCGCCGCCGGCCCGCGTCACGCCGCTCGACCGTTCGGACTACGCGGCGCTGGCTGCCGCGCTGCGCAGCGACGCGATCGACCTGGAAGCCGAGCCGTGCGCGGTCGACAACGGCGCGCCGTGGCTGGTCGTGCGGCTGAAGTCGGCCGACGCGTGCATCGGCCTGTCGCCCGATCCGGCCGCGCTGGAGGCGCTCACGCACCGTTACGGCATGGACGGCCTCGCCGTCTACGCACCGCACGCCGAAGGCGGCCCCGCGACGTTCGAAATCCGCTGCCTGATGACGGGCGGCAACTTCGGCTTCGGCGAGGATCCCGTCACCGGCAGCGCAAACGCCGCACTGGCGGGGCTGCTGACGCGGCAGGAGCGCCGCCCCGGCCCGTCGTATACGGCCCGCCAGGGTACGGCGATCGGCCGCGACGGCCGCATCTTCGTCAGCTATGCCGAAGACGGCACCACCTGGATCGGCGGCCACGTCGTCACGGTCGTCGACGGCACCTTCCTGTCACCCGTGTGACATTTCGCGATGTGCGATGGCGCCGGCCCGCCCGGCGCCCCCCTACGCTTCGCCCAACTATCGCAAAAACGTTCCAGCCAGTAATATCGGGCCTAATCCGTTGTTTCGGAGGTCTGTCCATGGTTGCGTGTCCCGCGAACGAACAGACGTCGGGACAACCCGAACCATAGCCAGCCATCCTGACGGATGGCGCACGCGAGCAGGACGCCACCCTCTTCGATGAGCTCCGCCCGGTCCAACCACACGCCGCCGACCCGGCCGCTTCGCGCGCCGCGCAAATCGCGCCGGCGTGCGCTATTTGCGATCCCGCTGCTCGGGATGCTGGCGCTTGCGCTGCTGTGGGCTGTGATCATCGCGCGTCTCTCGGTGGAAAAGGACAGCGCATACAAGGAGGCGGCGGCTTCCGCGGCGATCCTGTCCTCCGCGCTCGAGCAGCATACGGTCAAGGCGATCCACCAGGTCGACCAGATCACCCGCTTCGTCAAGTTCGAATTCGAGAAGTCCCCCGCACGCTTCAACCTCGCGAGCGCCGTCGAGAAAGGCGTCGTGCCGAGCGACACGCTGATCCAGGTGTCGCTCGTCAACGCGAAGGGCATCCTGTTCGCGAACACGGCCGAGCTGCATCCGCAGCCGATCAACCTGTCCGACCGCGAGCACTTCAAGGTCCACCTCGCGCACAACGACGACCGCCTCTTCATCAGCAAGCCCGTGCTCGGCCGCGTATCGAGCCACTGGACGCTGCAGATGACACGCCGCCTGAACAACCCGGACGGCAGCTTCGCTGGCATCGTCGTCGTGTCGGAAGACCCGAGCTACTTCACGAACGACTTCTACAACAACGCGGCGATCGGCAAGGAAGGCGTGATCGCGGTCGTGTCCGATACGGGCGGCGTGCTCGCGCGGCGCACGGGCTCGGTCAGCAACGCGCCGGGCGCGTTTTCGGCGTCGGGCGTCTACCCGATCGCCGAGCGCGTGACGGGCACGATCATCGACCCGATCGACGGCGTGACGCGCATCGTGTCGTACCGCCACCTCGACGGCTACCCGCTCGCGGTGATGGTCGGGCTGTCGCAGACCGAGGAATTCGCGGACTACTACCACACGCGCAACGTCTACCTGCTGATGACGAGCTTCATCACGCTCGCGATGCTCGCGTTCTTCGGCGTCGCGACGGGCCTGATCGGCAAGCTGCTCGGCCGCGAGCGGGAAATGACGCAGCTCGCCGAATACGACCTGCTCACCGGCCTCGCGAACCGCTATGCGACGCTGCGCGGGCTGCGCAACGACGTGTCGATGCCGACGAGCCTGTCGCGACTCGGGCTGCTGTTCATCGACCTCGACAACTTCAAGACCGTCAACGACACGCTCGGCCACAACGCCGGCGACATCGTGCTGCAGATGACCGCGTCGCGCCTGGCCGATGCGGTCGGCGACGAAGGCTCGCTCGCGCGGATCGGCGGCGACGAGTTCGTCGTCGTGATGAAGGGCGACGACGTCGAGCGGCGCGCGGTGCGGCTCGCGGAAGCGATCATCCGGATGTTCAGCGAGCCGTTCGACGTGCGCGGCAGCTCGTTCGTCCTGCACGCGAGCATCGGCATCGCGCTGCACACGGTCGCGAACGAAAGCGAGATCGACCTGCTGAAGAAGGCCGATCTCGCGATGTACAGCGCGAAGGACGCCGGCAAGAACTGCTATCAGTTCTACGCGCCGCACCTGTCGCACCGCGCCGACCACCTGATGCGCTGGGAACAGCAACTCCGCGTCGCGCTCGCCGAGGGGCAGCTGTTTCTCGCGTACCAGCCGAAGATCGACCTCACGCACCGCCACATCACCGGCTTCGAGGCGCTCGCGCGCTGGGATCACCCGGAGCACGGGATCATCTCCGCGAACGAATTCATTTCGATTGCCGAATCGACCGGCCTGATCGTGCCGATCGGCGACTTCGTGATCCGCACCGCGTGCGAGCAGATCGCGCGCTGGCGCGACGAGGGCCACGATACGCTGACGCTCGCGGTCAACATCTCGCCGGTGCAGTTCTGGCGCGGCGACCTGATCGAGACGATCTCGAGCACGCTGCAGGAAACCGGCATCGACGCGAACCGGCTCGAAATCGAGATCACCGAAACCGCGATGATGGAATATCCGGAGCTCGTGTCCGAGAAGATCGTCGCACTGAAGAAACTCGGCATCCGGATCGCACTCGACGATTTCGGCACCGGCTATTCGTCGCTGTCGTACCTGCACCGCTTCTCCGTCGACACGCTGAAGGTCGACCGCTCGTTCGTGCAGGCGATCCCGAACGATCGCAGCGTGTGCGTGATGGTGTCGTCGATCGTGCATCTCGCGCGCTCGCTCGGGCTGACCGTCGTCGTCGAGGGCACGGAAACCGAGGAGCAGATCACGTGGCTGTCCGCGCTCGGCGAAATCGAGGCGCAGGGCTTCCTGTTCTCGCGACCGGTGCCGGCCGACGCGATTCCCGCGCTGATCGCACGCTTCGGCGTGCGCAGCGATTCACCGAACGTGATCGCGCACCGCGCGACAGGCAGCACGGGCGCGTAAGCGCACCGTAGCCGTGGCGGGCGTTGCGTGCACCGTCATTGTTTCGTTTTCCGATCCGATTGTTCGGTTCATGAACTAGCGTTTTCGCTCATGGTCGTGTCACGATGCGCGGCGGACAATCGGGAGGGGCAACGTGTCGGCGGGCCGCCGGCATGGCCATACGCGAGAGATCGGGCCCCGAGCCCATACCACCAAGATGACAACCGTCGAAATCGAAGCGACCGCTGATGTCGAACAGGCACAGGCTTCCCTGTGGGACCTGTTCAAGGTCGTTGCCAGCATTTCGGCGGTCTCGTGGGGCGGGCTTTCGATGATGGCGCAGCTCGAACGCCACTACGTGGAGCGGCTGCAGCGCATCGAGCCTCACGTATTCGGCGATCTCGTCGCGCTGGCCTGGCTCGTGCCGGGTCCCGTAGGCTGCAACGTGGCGGTACAGGTCGGCCAGATACTGCATGGCCGCGTCGGCGCATGGGTTGCCGGCATCGCGAGCGTGCTGCCCTTCTCCATCCTGATGACGCTGTTCGCGATCTTCTATCGCACGCCATTCGTGCGCTCGCTGGCGGCGCCGATGCTGATCAATCACTTCGGGATGGTGCTCGCCGCACTGATCGGCGTGACGTGGGTCAAGCAGTTGCGCTCGCTCGCGCGCACACGGGGCGAACAGCTGATCGCCGCGCTGTCGACGATTCTGCTTGCTTTCGCGCATAATCCGGCCGCTTTCGTCGGGATTCTTTTCGCCGCATTCGCGGCGGGCTGGCTGACCGGGCCGCCGCAGCGCGACGCGGTCGATTTCACGCTGTCGGCCCGCGACCGCAACCTGCTCGTGCTGCTCGGCGTGCTGGTCACGCTGTTCGCGGTGCCGCTGCCCGGCGATTACCAGGCGACGCTACTGTGGCCGCGCCTCGCCGGCGCCGGCATGACGCTGTTCGGCGGCGGCTTTTCCGCGCTGCCCGTGCTCAAGACGCTGTTCGTCACGCCGGCAACCGGCATCTCCGATCACGACTTCACGCTTGCGTTCGCGCTGTCGCCCGTCGCGCCCGGGCCGCTGCTGAACGTCGTGCCGTTTCTCGGCTACCTGACCGACGGCTGGGTCGGCGCGCTGCTCGCGACGGCCGCGCTGTTCATTCCGTCGGGCTGCCTCGTCGTGTTTGCGCAGAACCATCTGTCCCGGCTCAAGCGCCATTCGCGTTTCGAGCACGGGATGCGCCTGCTGCGCGCGGCGACCACGGGTTTTCTCGTCGTCGCGGTCGTGAGGATCCTGCACCGCGAACCGGCCGACCCCGTTTACTGGCTGACGGGCGCCTTCGCAACGCTTTGCTTCGCGCGCTTCAAGGTGCCCGTCTATGCCGTGTACGGCACGGTCGCGGTTGCGTGCGGCGTGTGGCTGTGGGCCGCCGCGCGCTGACGGGCGGCAGCCGCCGCCCCGTCGGCCTTGACCGGCATTCGCCCGTCCTCAACCTGCCTGCACCGCGACCCGGCGTGCCATCCAGCGGGCGCGCAGCGCGTCGTACGCAAGGTTGAAGGCGAACGTGTAAGGCAGGAAGAACAGCACGATACCGAGGTCGAGCAGCAGCGCCTCGACGAGGCTCACGTTCAGCCACCACGCGGCGACCGGCACCACCAGCACGACGAGGCCGAGCTCGAACAAGGCCGCATGCGCGATCCGCACGCCGAGCGTGCGCGACCACCCCGCGCGTCGCTCGACGCGGTCGAACAGCGTATTGAACGCCATGTTCCATGCCATCGCGATCAGCGACACCATCACCGTCAGCACGCCGACGTGCGACACCGGCATGTCGAGCAGCCACGCGCCGAGCGGCGCGCACAGCGCGATCGCGACCAGTTCGAACGTCAGTGCATGCAGCAACCGTTCCGTCACCGTTTTGTTGACCTGTTTCATGATTCCCTCCGATTCGTCTGCTTCGTTGATGGCGGCCATTTTGATCGGCACAACCGTATGAATCCAGTTTGATATCATCGGTTTTTCCGATATAACGCCATCAGGAGCGCCGCATGCGTCACGCCCCCGAAGCCCTGCTCGCATTCGCCGAAGCCGCGCTGCTCGGCTCGTTCACGGCCGCCGCGCGCAAGCTCGGCAAGCGCCAGTCGACCGTGTCGGAGGCGATCGCGAACCTCGAGATCGATCTCGGCGTGCAGTTGTTCGACCGCTCGACGCGCACGCCGACGCTGACCGACGCCGGGCGGGCGCTGCTGCCGCAGGTGCAGCGCGCACTCGAGGCCGGCGCGGCAATCGACCGCACGGCCGCGCGGCTCGCGCGCGGCGAGGAAGCGCGGCTGACGCTCGTCGTGTCCGATACCTACCAGTCGAAGCGCTACGAGGAAACGTTGATGGCGCTCGAGCGGCGCTTTCCGGCGCTCGAGTTCGAATGCCAGATCGCCGAGCACGACGACGTGCTCGACCTGATCCAGCAGGGACGCGCGCAGCTCGGGCTGATGGCCGCGCGCGCGGCCTACCCGGCCGACATCGGCGCGGCGACGATCGCGGAGGAATCGGAGATCGGGCTGTTCGTCGGCCGCATGCACGCGCTCGCCGAATACGGCGACGCCGACGTGCCGCACGCCGCGCTGCGCGACGTGCGCGAACTGCGCCTCAATACCTATGTGAAACCGGAAGGTCGCGGCACCGGCGACCGGATCGTCGTCGGCACGCACCACTGGCTGGCGCCGAGCTACCTGATGCTGCTGGAGATGGCCGTGCAGGGGTTCGGCTGGGCCGAACTGCCGCGCTGGATGGTCGACCACTTTGCGCGCGATCGCCTGTGCGAACTGCGTGCGCGCGGCTGGCCGCGCCGCGTGCGGGTCGATGCGGTCTGGTCACGCAACCGGCCGCTCGGCCCGGTCGGCTCATGGCTGCTCGATGCGATGCTGGCCGCGTAGCGACGCAGGCCGATGCGCCGGCGGCTGCGCGCCGGCCGGCACCGACAGGTCAGAAACCGCGCGACAACACCGCCGCGCCGATCGTCACGACGCCGAGCACGAGGTTCACGAGGACGAGCAGGCGCACCGTATTCACCGCGCGCGCGCCGTCCGGCCACTTCTGCGCCTGCACCGCACGACGGATGCGCGGGAACAGCGCGAACCGGATATGCCCGAAGATCAGCATCATCACGACGCCGAGCCCGGCCATCGCGTGCAGCGACCACGTTGCGTGCGCGCCGCCGAATTCCACGAGCAGGAAGCCGCCGGACAGCAGGATCACGATCACGGCGCCCGACACCCAGTTGAAGAAGCGGCCGAACACGCCTTCGATCAGCGGCAACCGAAGCTGCGGCGACAGGTCGGACAGCGCCGGACGCAGGCAGAAGTTGGCGAAGACCATCCCGCCCACCCACACGGCGACGGCCAGCAGATGAAGAAACAGCGCGACGGAGACAGCATGGGACATGACGGCAATCCTGTGAGGAGTGGGGTACGGCGAACGGCCGCGTCGCACGCGGCATCGAGCGACGTTCGACCGGATTGTCGCCGCCCGGTTCAGACCCCAGGCGCGATTTCACACTATTTTGCAAGTTCCGCGTGACAGCGCCACGCTTGCTTACCCGAATCCCCGCTCAAAAAGAACAGGCCGCACGCCCGCCGAAGCGGAGGTGCGGCCTTCGATCACGGCCGAATCGGCCGGCCGGTCGATCGATCGTGCGTCGCGTCAGCCGAGCAGCGGACGCAGCTCGTTCACGACCTTGAGCTTCGTCTCCGGTGCGCGGCCCTTGCGTGCGCGCTTGCCGACGTGCGGCGCCAGCCCCGCGTACGACAGCGTCTCGTCCTGCGCCTTGCCGCCGCGGCCGGTACCGATCAGCACGACGCCGGCCGGATCGATCGCGAGCGCCTGAACGAGCGTTTCCTTGTCGTCGAGCGCCATCAGGATCACGCCGCGACCGCCGCCGGACAGCGTCTTCATCTCGTCCATCCCGAACACCAGCAGGCGGCCGCCGCTCGACAGGCACGCGACCTGCGTCGCGTTCGGCAGCACCGGCATCGGCGCGAGCGGCACCGCGCCCGCATCGATGGTCATGAACGACTTGCCGGCCTTCACGCGGCTCACCATGTCGCCGACCTTCGCGAGGAAGCCGAAACCGTTGCTCGACGCGAGCAGCAGTTGCTGGTCGGCCGGCGCCGCGTAGTAGTGCATCAGGTGCGAGCCCGATTCGAGCTCGATCAGCGACGTGACCGGCACGCCGTCACCGCGCCCGCCCGGCAGCACCGACACGTCGACCGAATACACGCGGCCGCTGCTGCCCCACGCGATCAGGCGGTCCGGCGTGCGGCACTGGAACGCCGCGTACAGATGGTCGCCGGCCTTGAACGTGAAGCCGGCCGGGTCGAGCCCGTGGCCCTTCAGCGCACGCACCCAGCCCTTCTGCGACACGACCACCGTCACCGGTTCGTCGACCACCTTCGCCTCGAACGTCGCGCGCTTTTCCTGCTGGATCAGCGTGCGGCGATCGTCGCCGTACTGCTTCGCGTCGGCCTCGATCTCCTTGATCATCAGCCGCTTCATCGCGCTTTCGTTCGCGAGCAGCTCCTCGAGCTTCGCCTTCTCGTCGCGCAGCGCTTCGAGTTCCTTCTCGATCTTGATCTTCTCGAGCCGCGCGAGCTGGCGCAGCCGGATTTCGAGAATGTCTTCCGCCTGCCGTTCGCTGAGGCCGAACGCGCTCATCAGCGCGGCCTTCGGCTCGTCCGACTCGCGGATGATGCGGATCACCTCGTCGATGTTCAGGAAGACGATCATCCGCCCTTCGAGGATGTGGATGCGGTCGTCGACCTTCGCGAGACGATGGCGGCAACGGCGCGTCATCGTCAGCTGGCGGAACTTCACCCATTCGTCGAGGATCGTCAGCAGGCCCTTCTGGCCCGGCCGGCCATCGGCGCCGATCATCACGAGGTTCAGCGTCGCGTTCGACTCGAGGCTCGTGTACGCGAGCAGCGTGTTCACGAATTCCGTCTGGTCGATCGTGCGCGACTTCGGCTCGAACACGAGCCGCACCGCCGCTTCCTTGCCCGACTCGTCGCGCACCGCGTCGAGCAGGTCGAGCATCGCCTTCTTCGTGTTGAGCTGCTCGGGCGTGAGCGTCTTCTTGCCGAGCTTGAGCTTCGGGTTCGTCAGCTCCTCGATTTCCTCGAGCACCTTCTGGCCCGACGTGTTCGGCGGCAACTCGGTGACGACCAGTTGCCACTGGCCGCGCGCGAGATCCTCGATCTTCCAGCGTGCGCGCACCTTCAGGCTGCCGCGGCCGGTTTCATAGGCCGCCGCGATTTCCGTGTCGCTCGAGATGATCTGGCCGCCGCCCGGGAAATCCGGGCCGGGGATCAGGTTCATCAGCTCCGCGTGCGAGAGCTTCGGATTGCGGATCAACGCGACCGCCGCCGCCGCGACCTCGCGCAGGTTGTGCGACGGGATCTCGGTGGCGAGACCGACCGCGATACCCGACGCACCGTTCAGCAGCACGAACGGCATGCGGCTCGGCAGCGTCTTCGGCTCCTCGAACGAGCCGTCGTAGTTCGGCATGAAGTCGACCGTGCCCTGGTCGATCTCGTCGAGCAGCAGCTTCGAGATCGGCGTGAGCCGTGCTTCGGTGTATCGCATCGCCGCCGCGCCGTCGCCGTCGCGCGAGCCGAAGTTGCCCTGCCCGTCGATCAGCGGATAGCGCAGCGAGAAATCCTGCGCGAGACGCACGAGCGCGTCGTACGCCGATTGGTCGCCGTGCGGGTGGTATTTACCGAGCACGTCGCCCACGACGCGCGCCGACTTCACCGGCTTCGCGTCCGGGCCGAGGCCCATTTCGTTCATCGCGAACAGGATCCGGCGCTGCACCGGCTTCTGGCCGTCGCACACGTCGGGCAGCGCGCGGCTCTTCACGACGCTGACCGCGTAGCTGAGATACGCCTGCTCCGCGTAGTTGCCGAGCGTCAGCGCATCGCTCTCTGGCGCGCCGGAGTCGGCAAAGAGATCGGAGGTGTTGTCGTCCATCTGAATTCCGTATTCGTAAGTGGCGTGAGGCCGGGCCGGGCGTCATGCCCGGCCGCGCGGATTCCCGGCTTAAATGTCCGCTTCGACGTCGTTGCCCTTTTCCTCGAGCCAGCCGCGTCGCGCGGCTGCCTCGCCCTTGCCCATCAGCATCGTCATGCGCGCGACGGTCGCCTCGTAGTCGAGTTCGCCGAGCTTCACCGGCATCAGGCGGCGCGTGTCGGGGTTCATCGTGGTATCCCACAGCTGCTCGGCGCTCATTTCGCCGAGCCCCTTGAAGCGGCTGATGCTCCATTGCGTCTCGCGCACGCCGTCCTTGCGCAGCTTGTCGAGAATCGCTTCCAGTTCGCCCTCGTCGAGCGCATAGAGCTTCTGCGCCGCCTTCTTGCCGCGTGCCGGCGCATCGACACGGAACAGCGGCGGCCGCGCGACGCACACGTGGCCGCGCTCGATCAGTTGCGGGAAATGCTTGAAGAACAGCGTGAGCAGCAGCACCTGGATGTGCGAGCCGTCGACGTCCGCGTCCGACAGGATGCAGATCTTGCCGTAGCGCAGGTTCGACAGGTCGACGCTTTCATCGGGGCTGTGCGGATCGACGCCGATCGCCACCGAGATGTCGTGCACCTCGTTGTTCGCGAACAGGCGGTCGCGCTCGGTTTCCCAGGTATTCAGCACCTTGCCGCGCAGCGGCAGGATCGCCTGGTATTCCTTGTCGCGGCCCATCTTCGCGGAACCGCCCGCCGAGTCGCCCTCGACAAGGAACAGCTCGTTGCGCGTGATGTCCTCGGTCTCGCAGTCGGTCAGCTTGCCGGGCAGCACCGCGACGCCCGAGCTCTTGCGCTTCTCGACCTTCTGGCCCGCGCGCGTGCGCGCCTGGGCCTGCTTGATCACGAGTTCGGCGAGCTTCTTGCCGTGCTCGACGTGCTGGTTCAGCCACAGCTCCAGCGCCGGACGCGAGAACGACGACACGAGCTTCACCGCGTCGCGGCTGTTCAGGCGTTCCTTGATCTGCCCCTGGAACTGCGGATCGAGCACCTTCGCCGACAGCACGAACGACACGCGCGCGAATACGTCTTCCGCGAGCAGCTTCACGCCCTTCGGCTGCAGGTTGTGCAGTTCGACGAAGCTTTTCACCGCCTGGTAGAGACCGTCGCGCAGGCCGGATTCATGCGTGCCGCCGGCCGGCGTCGGGATCAGGTTCACGTACGACTCGCGCACGAGCGAACCTTCCTCGCTCCAGGCGACGACCCACGATGCGCCCTCGCCTTCGGCGAAGGTGTCGTCGCCCGAACGCGAATCGGCGAAACGCTCGCCTTCGAACAACGGGATCAGCAACTCGCTGCCGTTCATTTCGTCGAGCAGGTAGCCGCGCAGGCCGTCTTCATATTTCCACGTCTGGCGCTCGCCGCTCTTTTCGTTGACGAGCACGACCTCGACGCCCGGCAGCAGCACGGCCTTCGAGCGCAGCAGGCGCTGCAGCTCGCCGAGCGGCAGGTTCGGCGAATCGAAGTACTTCGGATTCGGCCACACCTGCACGCGCGTGCCGGATTTCTTTTCACCGCGGCCCGCGCCCTGCGTCGTGAGCGGCTTCACCACATCGCCTTCGGCGAAGCCGAGTTCCGCGATCTTGCCGTCGCGCCAGACGGTGACGTCGAGGCGCGTCGCGAGCGCGTTCGTCACCGACACGCCGACGCCGTGCAGGCCGCCCGAGAACGTATAGGCGCCGCCCGCGGCCTTGTCGAACTTGCCGCCCGCGTGCAGGCGCGTGAATACGATCTCGACGACCGGCACGCCCTCTTCCGGGTGCATGCCGAACGGGATGCCGCGGCCGTCGTCCTCGACCGAGACCGACTGGTCGGCGTGCAGCGTGACCGTGATCTGCTTGCCGTAGCCGCCGAGCGCTTCGTCGGACGCGTTGTCGATGACTTCCTGGATGATGTGCAGCGGATTCTCGGTACGGGTGTACATGCCGGGCCGCTGCTTGACCGGCTCGAGACCCTTGAGCACCTTGATCGATGCTTCGCTATAGGCCGCGCTGGGTTTCTTCGTTGACATAGGCGCTGAATTTCGTCATTCATCGGGACGTTGTCCACACCTCGTGTGGATAACGTCGTGGACAAAACGTTGAGTTCCGTAAAAAAGCGAATCGAAACAACGGTGTGCTTGGACTGCTCCGAAAGCGGGCGCGCGGCGTTGGCTGCGCTGCCCGGGACGCGCGGTATTTTACTGGTTCCGCGTGGCGCGCCAATCGCGCAATCGCGCGCGGCCGCCGCCGGCCGCGCGACGCGTCATGCGGATTACGCCGGCTTGCGCTTCGCCTCGAGCGTTTCCCACCGTTCGAGCGCCGCGAGCAATTCGTCGTCGATCGCCGCGAACCGCTCGGTCAGGCGCGTGCCTTCCTGCGGATCCTTCGCGAAGATCGAACCGTCTTCGAGCCGGGCATTGATCGTCCTCTGCTCCTCCTCGAGCGCGGCGATCTTCTCCGGCAGCGAATCGAGCTCGCGCTGCTCGTTGAACGACAGCTTCACCGTGCGCTGCGCATTGCGGCCCGCGGCGCTTTTTGCCGGCTCCTCCTTGACGGGTGCAGCTTCCTTCACCGCGCGCTTCGCGGCTTCCTGCTGCGCGAGCTGATCCGCGCGCGCGCTCTGGATCTGCCAGTCGGTGAAGCCGCCGACATATTCACGCCACTTGCCGTCGCCCTCGGACGCGATCACCGACGTCACGACGTTGTCGAGGAACGCGCGATCGTGGCTGACGAGCAGCACCGTGCCGTCGTAGTCGGCCAGCAGCTCCTCGAGCAGTTCGAGCGTCGGGATGTCGAGGTCGTTGGTCGGTTCGTCGAGCACCAGCACGTTGGCCGGACGCGCGAACAGGCGCGCAAGCAGCAGCCGGTTGCGCTCGCCGCCCGACAGCGACTTCACCGGCGAACGCGCGCGCTCCGGCGCGAACAGGAAATCGCCGAGATAGCTCATCACGTGCTTGCGCACGCCGCCGATCTCGACCCATTCGCTGCCGGGGCTGATGGTATCCGCGAGGCTCTTTTCCTGGTCGAGCTGCGCACGCATCTGGTCGAAATACGCGACCTGCAGGTTCGTGCCGGTGCGCACCGTGCCTTCGTCGGGCTTCAGTTCGCCGAGAATCAGCTTGAGCAGCGTCGTCTTGCCGGCGCCGTTCGGGCCGATGAAGCCGATCTTGTCGCCGCGCATCACCGTCGTCGAGAAACGATCGACAACCGTGCGGCCGCCGTAGCGCTTCGTCACGTCGGTCAGCTCCGCGACGATCTTGCCGGACTTCTCGCCCTGCGCGACGTCGAGCTTCACGTTGCCCTGCGAATTGCGGCGCTCCGCGCGCTCGTTGCGCATCTGCACGAGCCGCGCGATGCGGCCGACGCTGCGCGTGCGGCGCGCTTCGACCCCCTTGCGGAT
Organism: Burkholderia sp. ZZQ-2; assembly: GCF_050768715.1. Taxonomy (NCBI): domain Bacteria; kingdom Pseudomonadati; phylum Pseudomonadota; class Betaproteobacteria; order Burkholderiales; family Burkholderiaceae; genus Burkholderia; species Burkholderia sp. ZZQ-2. Next base: position 35,056 of record NZ_LDVA01000347.1, read on the forward strand.
CCACACTTCCTCCTGCGCGAGCAGCTTGTCGAACTTCTCGTTTTCCACGCGCTCGACTTCGAGCTGCTGCGCCTTGCGCGTCTGGTACGCCGAGAAATTGCCCGGGTACGACAACAGCCGGCCGCGGTCGAGATCGACGATGCGCGTCGCGACGCGGTCGAGGAACGCGCGATCGTGCGTGATGAACAGCAGGCCCGCGCGCTGCGCGACGAGCAGCTCTTCCAGCCAGCGGATGCCGTCGAAGTCGAGGTGGTTGGTCGGCTCGTCGAGCAGCAGCACGTCGGGCTGCAGCACCAGCGCGCGCGCCAGCGCGACCCGCTTCTGCATCCCGCCCGACAGCGCGTCGACGCGCGCGTCGACGTCCGCCAGGCCGATCTGCGCGAGCGTCATCGACACGCGCGTGCGCCAGTTCCACGCGTCGTGCGCGTCGAGCGACGACTGCAGCGCGTTCATCCGCGCGAGCAACGCATCGTGTTCGGCGCCTTCGGGCGTATCCGCGAGGCGGTGCGCGATCGAATCGTATTCTTCGAGCACTTCACGCGTGTGCGCGAGCCCCGACGCGACCGCATCGAACACCGTCGCGCCCGGCTCGAACTCGGGCTCCTGCGGCACATAGACGGTCACGAGCTCCTGCTGGCGCGTGACCAGCCCGTCGTCGGGCTTCGCGAGCCCGGCGACGATCTTCAGCAGCGACGACTTGCCCGCGCCGTTGCGGCCGATCAGGCCGACGCGCTCGCCGGCTTCCAGCGAGAAATCCGCGTGATCGAGCAACGCGACGTGACCGAACGCGAGCTGCGCGCCGGTAATGGAATAGAGCGACATGGGGAGACGGCGAAGAGAGAAATCGGAAGCGCCCATTGTACCGGTCGCGGGCGCCGGCACCGGTATGGCCGGACGGATAAGGTGCAGGACCGCTCGCGCGGGCCGGTTGCCGGAGGTCGAGTGCCGCGCGTGCGGCGGGCACCCGCGCCCGCTGGCGCGGGCTCACTCCGTCGCGAGGACGGCACGGCCGCCCTCGCGGATATGCGTGCTTACTTGACGTTCACGGAGATCGTCGAGCTCATTTCGGGACCGTACGAGCGGTGCGCGCCGTCGCCGAACTGCAGCGTCAGCGTGTGCTGGCCGGGCGGCAGCCTGAGCTCGGTTTCGGTCTGCGCCTTGCCGAAGTGCAGCGAACGTTCGCCAGCGGGAATCACGTCGCCCTTCGGAATCGGCCGGCCGTCGATCAGCAGATGATGATGGCCGGTATCCGGCGTCATGTCGCCGGCGGGCCGAAGCGCCATCCCTTCGAGCCCGAACTTCACGAGCACCGGATTCGACACCGTCGCGCCGTCTCTCGGCGCTTCGAAAAACACGCGCGCCTCGGCCCGCGCGACCGTCGACACGGCCATCGCCGCCACGCATACCGCACTCGCGATCCACTTTTTGTTCAGCATCGCATTCTCCTTATGGTTGGACAGCCCGGGAAGCATACACCGCACGTACGGCATGCGTGTTCCGGTTGCGTTGTTCGCGATGCGTACGTTTAAAACGACGTTGCGGAGCCGTTCGGCGAAATTCCGGTACCATTGCGCCTTTCGTCCGCCGGCCAGGCGGCGGACGGCATCACCGGATTTCCATTTTTACCGAGCGCCACATGAGCGAAGTAACCGAATACCAGAGCTGGGTCTGCCTGATTTGCGGGTGGGTCTACAACGAAGCGGAAGGGCTGCCCGACGAAGGCATCGCACCCGGCACCCGTTTCGCCGACATTCCCGCCGACTGGCGCTGCCCGCTGTGCGACGTGGGCAAGGAAGATTTTGTTGTCGTCGATTTCTGATTCGACGATGTTCTGATCGCGGCTGATTGCCCGATCGCGCGCGTCGGCGCGCATTCCACCCCGCCGACGCGCCGCGCGTTTGCTATACTCTGCGCGCTGTCCACACTGCCGTCCGGTTCGCGTTTTTCCGCGCGATCACCCGGACATGGCGCTCCCCGTAGTTCAATGGATAGAACAAGCGCCTCCTAAGCGCTAGATACAGGTTCGATTCCTGTCGGGGGGACCAGTCAAGCTCTCAGCCATCCCCCGGATTCACAAGAATCTCCCCGCTTCGCCCCCGTCTGGCGCCACTCTACCTCTCAGCCGTACCCGAGACTCTTGCGATTTTCGTTGGTATCAGCAGATACCAACAATACCTCTCACGGACGCGCAGATATCGCGTCAGCTCGCTAACGCATCAACACTGGCCGCGCCCCAACTCGCCCTTTCCGCCCCACCGCCGGCGACGGGCGAGGCGCGACGACGTTGGACTGCCGCCAGCTTACTCGTCGAACGGCCCGGCTTCGAACGTAGCCACTCCGTCGGCATACTCTCGCACCCATATATCGCGGTGATCCTCGCCGGAGCCCTTTACCGCGAACGACGCGTTCGGCAGGCATGAAGCCAACTTGTCGAACAGCATGACGATCGCCATGCTGTTCAGAAAGAAGAGAGTTGACGTTGGTAGAGCCGAACCACATGCTTCGGTGAGGTTGGTCAATACGTCGTGGCTTAGCGAATATTCGTCAAGAAACCTCAAGAGTTCCTCACGGACACTGGCAACATTCAACGGCTCACCATCGAACGGATGAACCGAAACCTGAGTGTGAAAGCTCATTCGAACCTACTCCATTATTTTTTTCATTCAAACACGGCTCTTCACGGTGTGCGGAGCGAATCGTGATTTTTGACGATCTACCGACCGTTGTCGATCGGCCAAGTTTGGCCTTTCGTGGGCTGCTCACCCTTCTGTGCGGCCTTCACGATGCGTGTCGAGCCTGCCGGTGAACCACGGCTTCCATTCGACGCAAATCAAAGATCGTTTGACTCTCGGCATCAGCCCAAGTACACTTCGCGCCGCGGGGTGGAGCAGTCTGGCAGCTCGTCGGGCTCATAACCCGAAGGTCGTAGGTTCAAATCCTACCCCCGCAACCAATACCGAAGCCCGCTTTGCGAAAGCAAGCGGGCTTTTTGCTTTCCGCATGCACTGCTGCGTGCGCACCGCCTGGCCGGCATCGCCGACAAATTGCGGAACATTCAGCCGCCGGCACCACCTGCGACACACGATCGCATCCCGCCCGATCGCCACGGCTCCGCACCAGACATTGCGTAGAATTCCGAACCTTCTTCAGCATCCGGACTTCCGCAATGATTCGAACGATCGCGGCACTCGCCGCGCTTTCCGCGATTACCGGCACGGCGAACGCCGCAGACACCATCACCGCGCCCGCGAAGCGGCGCTATGTCAGCCCCGGCATCGCCAACGTCGCGAACGCAGCGGCACCGCGCCCGGAAAAAACCTCCTCCGACTCACGCTGCCGTGAACTGGCTGCCGGCATCGACGCCGTGACGCACACCCCCGACCGCGGCCAGAAGGTCGTGCGCAGGATGGGCCCGGACGGCAAGCTGCGCAACGAACTGCGCGCTTACGACAAGCGCGCCGATCTCGAAGCCGAGCATCAACGGCTCGGCTGCCGATAACGAACGCAACGCCGCCCGGTCAACTCACACCGGGCGTCCGCCATCACGCGATCACGCATTCGCGCCGCCGTCGATCGTCAACCCGGTCCCGTTGATCGACCGCCCTTCCGGCCCGACGACGAACGCGACGAGCGCCGCGACGTCGTCGGCCTTGCCGTACTGCGGGATCGCCATCCGCGAACGCTGCGCGCCGGCGTGTTCGCCGTCGGCCGGATTCATGTCGGTATCCGTCGACCCCGGATGCACGATATTGACCGTGATGCCGCGCGGGCCCAGATCGCGCGCGAGCCCCTGAGTCCAGCCGATCAGCGCGGCCTTGCTCGCCGCATAGAGGCTCATCCCCGCATCGGGCACGCGCGTGGCGAGGCAACTGCCGGTCGACACGATGCGCCCGCCCTCGCCGAGATGCCGCGCCGCTGCCTGCGACGCGACGATCACCGCGCGCACGTTCACGTTCAGCGTCGCGTCGATATCGTCGAGCGTGAGATCGTCCAGCCCGCCGGCCCGGAAAATCCCCGCGTTGTTGACGAGGATGTCGAGACCGCCGAACGCCTCCGCGGCACGATCCACTGCGTCGCGCACGGCCACCGGATCGGCGCTGTCGGCCTGGATCGCGACGGCGCGCCGGCCCAGCGCCTCGATGCCGGCCACGACGGCCTGCGCCCGCTCGGCCGATTTCTCGTAGGTAATCGCGACGTCCGCGCCGTCGGCCGCCAGCCGTTTCGCGATCGCCGCACCGATGCCGCGGCTGCCGCCCGTGATGAGTGCACGCTTGCCCTGAAGTCGATTCATGTCGGTTCCTTTCCTCATTTATGTAACGACCGGCACAGAATGTGGCAAGTTGCGCGGCACAGTCAATTGATTTATTTTATCGATCGACACAGATATCGACGAAGGAACGGACGCAATGGCTGAACGGGGCCGACCGAGGAGCTTCGACAAGGAAGCGGCGCTGGAACGCGCGATGGAAGTGTTCTGGCGCCTCGGCTACGAGGGCGCGTCGATGACCGACCTGACGGCCGCGATGGGCATCGCATCGCCGAGCCTGTATGCGGCGTTCGGCAGCAAGGAAGCATTGTTCCGGCAAGCGCTCGATCACTACCGCGCAACGGAGGGAAAAGAAATCTGGGGGGGCGTCGAGGAGGCCGGCAGCGCACACGACGCCGTGCGGAACTACCTGATGGATACCGCACGCGTGTTCACGCGGCGGTCGAAGCCGGCGGGCTGCCTGGTCGTGCTGTCGGCGCTGCATCCGGCCGAGCGCTCCGATACGGTTCGGCAAACGCTGATCGCGATGCGCGAGGGCACGGTCGAGAGCCTGCGCGAGCGCCTCAGGCAAGGTGTCGCGACCGGCGAGATCTCGGCGCACGCGAACCTCGACGCGATCGCGCGGTACTACGTAACCGTCCAGCAGGGGATGTCGATCCAGGCCCGCGATGGTGCGAGCCGTCGCGATCTCGAGGCCGTCGCGACGGCTGCGCTGGCCGCGTGGCCAGCGCTCGTCGGTATGGGCGGCGCGTAGCGGCAGGACGCCGCCGCACACGGCCTCCCCCGCGCGTTACTGCCTTTCAGCGTGCTGCACGTCCTTCGACGCATGCCACACGCGATAACGCACCTCGAAACCGTCCGGCACATAGACGACAAGCGGCAGGCGGCTGTTGTAGCGCAGCAGCTGGCCATCGCCGCGCACCTGCACGAACCGCTGCTGCGGCGCCTGGCCCGGGCACGCCATCAGCGTCGACGCCGGGCCCTTCACGTCGGTGAGCTGGTAGTACGTATAGCCCCAGCCCTTCACGTCCTCGGCGGTCAGCTCGCCGCCGAACCACTGCTGGTTGCAGTCGGTCTGCAACGTCTTGCCGATCATCAGTTCGACGCGCGCATCGCCTTCGTTCTCGAGCGCGGGCAGCGCGATCACGACGCGCTGCTGGCCGGCCGCTGCCTGCGGAAACATCTTGATCGACTCGGCCGGCACGGCGGGCGCCGATGCAGGCGCGGCCACGCAGGCGGCGGCAGTCGTCACGCACAAGGCGGCCAGCGCGGCCCGGATCGCGAATTTCATCGAGGTACTCCTGGAAAACAAATGAGCTCCGGATGCTAACACTTTCGTCGCATGACCTTACGGCGCTGTAATTTGACGACACAATTGCAAACAGCTGGCAATCCCCTTGCGCGGTACTTATACGGGAACCAACGGAGAACATCATGCTGAAGCTCATTGCTGCCGCCGGCGTCGTGACCTTGCTGGCCGGCTGCGTCGTCGCCCCGGACGCCGGATACGGCTACGGCCAGCCCTACTATTCCGACCCGGGCTACGCCTACGCGCCGTCCCCCGTGTACGGCACGGTCAACATCTGGGGCGGTGGCGGCGGACGCGACTGGGATCGCGGCCGGCGCGACTACCATCGCTGGGACGGCGATCGCGGCAACCGCGGCAACGGCTGGGGGCACGGCGGCGGACGCCGCGGCGACTGGAACGATGGCGGCGGAGGCGGCGGCCATCGCCACTGACGCACAATTGCAACCGTTTGTATCCGCGCACGGCCCGCCGATGAGCGGTCGTGCCGGTCTTGCCGGTCGTGCGTTACGCAGACGAACGGACTCCCGCGCAAAAGACAAAGGCCCTCGCACGAAGCGAGGGCCTTTTGTCGTCCGGTGCGGTGAAGCGAACGTCGGCGGCGCAGGCCGCCCGGCACTGGCCGGTCACACGACACGCGCCACGCATCCGCCCGCTTACCACCCGGCCGGCTGCGCGTAGCCGCCCCGCACCGGCGCGCCGCACACGTACGCGCGCTGGTAGCGGTCGTAGCAATAGTTCGGGCCGTCGTCCTGATACTGCGCCTGCTGGTAGGTCGGATAGGCAGGCTGCTGGTACGCGGGTGCCTGGTAGTACGTCGGCGGCTGATAGGCCGGTGCCTGGTACACGGGCGCCTGATACGCGACGGGCGGATTCATCGCGGACGTCACGATCGCGCCCAGCACCGCGCCGCCGATCAATGCGCCGATGACGGCGCCGCCGTCGCGGCCATGCGCGGACGCCGGACCCGCCACGGCAAGCGAACCGGCGAGGACACACACTGCGGCAATTTTTTTCATGATGGGCTCCCACGCGAAGTGGTACTGGATGCGATGCATTGTGGCGGCAGGCGGCCGTAATAGATGCAGCAAGTGGTAACGCGCGATTACCGCTATCACGCACACCGAAACGCGGCGCCGCCATGCTAGGATTTTCGGCATACAGGAGACGCCTTCATGCAGCCCGAAACCGCCCGCCGTTTCGATACAGAATTCGCCCCGCGCATCGCACAGGCGATCGCCGCCTTCTTCGCCGATCACGTGCTGACCGACGTCGTCCCGTATGGCGGCCACGGGCACCCGACGCGCGTGCAGATCCGCAGCGCGCCGCACGAGCATGTCAGCGGCTTCGAGCATCCGCTGAATCTCGAACTGACCTGGGACACCGACGAAATCGAGCGGCTGATGGAGCCGGACGGCCCGCGGCGCTTCGAGCACTACCTGGCCGCGCTGCCGAAAAAACTGGGCGCATGGCAGGGCGCGCGCGACATCGATCTCCTGTCGCGCACGCAGGCCGACCCGCTCGTGCGGCTCGGCGGCCTCGACTTCGAAGGCTGAGTGCCGACGTCGCGCAATGCGGCCCGGTGATACACTCGGCCGGCCACGCCCCGGTGCAGTTGGGCCGGCCGGGCCGCTCATCGCCGCCTCCACCCTTCCGCATGGTTGCGCACGCAACCGGCAGCCGGGCGCGCGGACAACCACGCATCTGCTCCCGCCATGAACGCCGATACCGGCCTGCCGCTTCCGCAACGCTACTGGGCGATCCTCTGCGTCGCACTGGGCATCACGCTCGCCGTGCTCGACGGCGCCATTGCAAACGTCGCGCTGCCGACGATCGCGCGCGACCTGCACGCGTCCGACGCCGCATCGATCTGGATCGTCAACGCATACCAGCTCGCGGTCACGATCACGCTGCTGCCGCTCGCCTCGCTCGGCGAGCGCATCGGCTATCGCCGCATCTACGTCGCGGGGCTCGCGCTGTTCACCGCGGCGTCGCTCGGCTGCGCGCTCGCCGGCTCGCTGCCGATGCTGGCCGTGATGCGCGTGATCCAGGGTTTCGGCGCGGCCGGCATCATGAGCGTCAACGCGGCGCTCGTGCGGATGATCTACCCGTCGTCGATGCTCGGGCGCGGGCTGTCGATCAACGCGATGGTCGTGGCGCTGTCGTCGGCGATCGGGCCGACGGTCGCGTCCGCGATCCTGTCGTTCGCATCGTGGCCGTGGCTCTTCGCGGTCAACGTGCCGATCGGCATCGCCGCGGTGATCGGCAGCCTGCGCGCGCTGCCGTCCAACCCGCTGCACGATGCGCCGTACGATTTCCCGAGCGCGCTGATGAACGCGTGCGTGTTCGGTCTGCTGATCACGGCGGTCGACGGGCTCGGCCACGGCGAAGGCCATGCGTACGTCGCGGCCGAGCTGGCCGTCGCGTTCGTCATCGGCTACTTCTTCGTGAAGCGCCAGCTGTCGCAGCCGGCGCCGCTGCTGCCCGTCGACCTGATGCGCATCCCGATGTTCGCGCTGTCGATCTATACGTCGATGGCGTCGTTCACGTCGCAGATGCTCGCGTTCGTCGCGCTGCCGTTCTGGCTGCAGCACTCGCTCGGTTTCTCGCAGGTCGAGACGGGCCTCTACATGACGCCCTGGCCGCTCGTGATCGTGTTCGCCGCGCCGCTCGCGGGCGTGCTGTCGGATCGTTATTCGGCGGGCATCCTCGGCGGGATCGGGCTCGCCCTGTTTGCGGCCGGGCTGCTGTCGCTCGCGACGATCGGCGCGCACCCGGGCACCGTCGACATCGTGTGGCGGATGGCGCTGTGCGGTGCGGGCTTCGGGTTGTTCCAGTCGCCGAACAACCGCGCGATGCTGTCGTCGGCGCCGCGCGAACGCAGCGGTGGCGCGGGTGGCATGCTGAGCACCGCGCGGCTGACCGGGCAGACGCTCGGCGCCGCGCTCGTCGCATTGATTTTCGGGCTCGTCCCCGATCGCGGGCCGACGATTGCGCTCTATGTCGCCGCGGCATTCGCGGCGGTGGCCGCGCTCGTCAGCATGCTGCGCATCGCGTCGCCGCGACCGGACGCGGCAACCTGATACCGTCGCGCGCCGCCCCGCGCGTCATTCGGCGTCGAGCGCGTCCATCACGAAACGCACGCGCGCCTGCACGCTCTCGCGCGGCAGTTCGATCAGCCGATAGCCGTACGACGTGTAGCACTCGACCATCGCGTCGTAGGTGCGCACGGCTTCCGCGAAATCCTGCCGGCGCTCGGTGTCCTGTGCATAGATGTCCGGCCACGGCGGCGCGATGAACACGCGCGGGTGATAGCGGAAACGGTTGGCCGCGGCCTCCGCATGCGCGGGCACGGCCAGCCCCGTCAGCCGCAGATAGCCGATCACGTCCGGCACGCCGCGATCGAAGAACACGGGCCCGCGCGCATGCCGCGCGAGATCGTACGAGCGCATCTCCCAGCTCAGCATCAGCTCGGCAAACGCGGCCGGGTCGCGCCACGGCAACGCGTGACCGTCGATCGCCATCTGGTCGCGGATCACGCCCCGCCCGGCTTCCTGCGAGCGCGCGCAACCGGCGCGCTCGAGCGCATCGAGCAGCGTGCTCTTGCCCGAACCCGGGCCACCGGTCACGACGAAGAAGCGGCGGGTGGCGTCGTCGCTCGTGTCGTCGGCGGCGCCGCGCCCCTGTACGACCTCACGCATGCACGACCCGCCGGCCCGCGCGCCGCGTGACCGACGCGGCGGCCGCGACACTGCGCAAGTCGGCGACGAACGTATCGCGCCAGACCGACAGGTCGTTCCCGCGCAGCCGCGCGAGGTTCTCCTCGTGGCGCGCCTGCCGCTCCGCGAGCGGCATCGACAGCGCGCGCTCGAGCGCCTCGGCCATCTGCGACAGGTCGTACGGATTGACGAGGAGCGCGCCGGTCAGCTCGGCCGCGGCGCCCGCGAACTCCGACAGCACGAGCACGCCCGGATCGGCCGGATCCTGCGATGCCACGTACTCCTTCGCGACGAGGTTCATCCCGTCGCGCAACGGCGTCACGTAGCCGACCTGCGACATCCGGAAGAACGCCATCAGCAGGTTGCGCTCGTACTTGCGGTTCAGGTACTGGATCGGCGTCCAGTCGAGCTGCGAGAAGCGGCCGTTGATGCGGCCGGCCTCGCCTTCCAGCGTTTCGCGAATGTCCTGATAGGTCTGCACGTCGGAACGCGTCGGCGGCGCGATCTGCAGGAGCGACACGCGCCCCTGCCAGCCCGGCGCGTTCGCGAGCATCCGCTCGAACGCCTGGAAGCGCTCGACGAGCCCCTTCGAATAATCGAGGCGGTCGACGCTCATCACCAGCTTGCGGCCGTCGAGCGCCTCGCGCAGCATCTTCACCGGCTTGCGCGCGCCGTACTGGACGGCCGCCTGCGCGATCGCGTCGGGATAGACGCCGATCGGATAGGCGGCGACCTTCACGACGCGACCGTGCGCGTGCAGCATCCCGTCGTCGCTCGCCGCGCCGATCCCGCGCCGCTCGATGTAGTCGGTGAACGCCTGCTTGTCGGCCTCGGTCTGGAAGCCCGCGACGTCGTACGCGCACATGAACTTCACGAGCTCCTCGTGCGGCGGCACGAGACGCAGCATGTCGGGCGACGGAAACGGGATGTGCAGGAAGAAGCCGATCGGATTCTTCACGCCGAGCTCGCGCAGGTAATGTGCGAACGGCAGCAGGTGATAGTCGTGCACCCAGATCAGGTCGTCGGGACGCAGCAACGCGGCGAGCTGCTTCGCCAGCATCGCGTTCACGCGCAGATAGCCCGCGTACTCCTGGCGGTCGAAGCGCGCGAGATCGCCGCGGTAATGGAACACCGGCCACAGCGTCGCGTTCGAGAAGCCGCGGTAATACTGGTCGTAGTCGCGCCGGGTCAGCCCGACCGTCGCATAGGTCACGTTGCCGTCCCGCTGGATCGCCGGCTCGGTGTCGGGTGCGCCGACGATCTCGCCGTTCCAGCCGAACCAGACACCGCCCGTTTCCTTCAGCGCGTCCATCACGCCGACCGCCAGGCCACCGGCGCTCGGGCGCGTGTCCTCGCCGGCGGCGACACGGTTCGATACCACGATCAATCTGCTCATGCGGCTTTCCCTCCTCGATTCGATGGGCTGGCGCGCGGCGCGCGCCAAGGCTGGCACGGCTGCCCGAAGGCGGCCGTGCGGCGATTCAGACGTGAGAAATGCAGGTGTGAAAGGCAGCGGCGGAATACGACGACAACGACATCAGGCGTCCTGCTCCTGACCGAGATCCCGCTGATAGTCGAGCCCTTCCGGGCGGGCACCACCCTGGTTGTGATCGCCGTCGGACGGCGTCTCGCCGGGCGCGCCGGCAGGCGGTGCCGATGGCGCGTCGGTCTGCGGATGCGGGCGAACCGCCCCTGTGTCGGGCGGCCGGGACGAAAACCGTTTCGAACGTCGCATGGCCGGGTGTCTCATGTGCGGCGCGGCCCGAGGCCGTCGTAGAAACATTCCATAACTGAAAAGTCTAGGTCGCTTCCTTGCACGCCAAAGTAACAATTACCTTCAATTTGTAACGTTTCGACCCCTCACGATCCACCTGTCCGACAATAACGCCGCGCGTACGCGCGCGGGATGCCGTCCGGCGATTTGTCAAAGCTTTGCATTTTTCCTATGACAATTGCGAAACAATGACGCGGCATGAGGGCGCGCACGCGTTGCCGCTCACCCAGACAGGACTTGCACTCAGGGATGAACATTCGTTTCGAATCGCCGCGTCGGGCCATCCCGGCGCGCGTCGTGCTGGCCGCGATCGCCGCGGCCGCACTGCTGTCCGGCTGCAACTCGCTGTACAGCGAGGGCGCGACAGCCGGCGCCGGTATCGCGGGTGCCGCGATCGCCTCCAAGGTCACCAACAACGCCGCCGTCGCGACCGGCATCGGCCTCGGCGCCGTCGCCGGTGCGCGTGCGGGCGTCCAGTACTCGCAGCGCGTCGCACACCGTTACACACAGGAACAGATCGCGAAGGCGGCCGGCCCGCTCGACGTGGGCGGCGTCGCGCCGTGGTCGACGCACCACTCGTTCCCGATCGAGGACGACGAACAGGGCCGCGTGACGGTCAGCCGGATGATCAGCATCGGCCCGCTCGACTGCAAGGAAATCGTGTTCGCGGTCGACACGCCCGCGAAAGCCGACAAGGCCGCACAATCGGCGTTCTACGTCGCCACGATCTGCCGCGACGGCCCCGTGTGGAAATGGGCGTCGGCGGAGCCGGCAACCGAACGCTGGGGCTCGCTGCAATGAGCGTCGCGATCCGTATCGCGGCCATCGGCGTGCTGTGCGCGGCGGCGGCCACGCTGTCGGGCTGCGGGTCGGTCGGCGCGGCGAGCGGCGCGCTTGCCGGCGCCGCGACGGGCCTCGTCACCGCGAACCCGGCGGTCGGCGTCGGCGTCGGGATCGCCGTGCAGGCCGCGACCGACGAAGCCGTGAACCGCACGATGAAGCAGCTCCATCAGAACCAGCAGGACGCGATCGCGAAGACGGCCGGCAGTCTCGCCGTCGGAGAAGTGAAGCCGTGGAAGGTGAAGAACACGCTGCCGCTCGAAAACGGCGAAGGCGAAGTGCGCGTCACGCGCGCGTACTCGTCGGCGCTCGCGCTGTGCAAGGAATTCGCGTTCTCGGTGAAGGACGGCGACAAGGCCGACTGGTATTTCGCGAATGCGTGCCAGCAAGGCACGCACTGGAAGTGGGCGTCGGCGGAGCCGGCGGTCGATCGGTGGGGGAATTTGCAGTAGCGGAGGCACCGCGCGCCGGCGGCTGGCCCGGACATCGACTGCCCTGCGACGGCTCCAACCGCGCCGGCGCGAATCATTGCGCATGAATCGCGCGCTCGGCTCAGCGCGCCGACTTTCCGATCAAGTCCATCAGGTAATGCTCCAGCACACCGAGCCTGACGATCGACGCATTCCGCCTGGTCGGATGCGGACGCGTCGCGGCCTTCACGGCTTCCGGCAGATCGTCCCTCAACCACAACTCGGGAATCTGCAGCCTGGCGTACGATTCCCCGTCCATCTCCTCCAGCACCATGTGTCCGCGCCACGGATATTCATGGAGCATGCCGGCCTGCACTCTCACGAACATGAGGGCGCACTCCCCGGCCTGAAGCGGTACATTGCCCCAGGTCGGCGGACCGCCGCAGAACTCGATCACCGCCCCGAGGCGATCCGGCGTGATGCTCTTGCCGCTGGAATAGATGCGCTCGACCTTCGCCCGAAAGATCTGTGGACCCGGGGAGTCGATAACGGATACGAGCACCAGGTCAAACGTTTCCACCGCGACGGCGTACAGATTCCCTTTTTCAGTCATAGGTCATGGAATTCGCGCCGTGTCCGCCGGATGCTGTCGAGACCTGGCCAGCTTCAGGTCTCGACGTCCTCGAGACTGAAAATCTCCGTCTGGTCGTTGTACGAGAAGATCTCGCCGTAACGCCCCCAGTCGATCACCGCGTCGAGCGTCTCCTCGGCGGCACCGTCCGACAGGAAATCCTCCAGCTCCTGCTCGAAGCGCACGCGCGGCGCGCGATGGCCCGGGCGCTCGTTCAGCACCTTCTTGATCCGCGCAGCGAGCGGCACGTGCTTCAGCAGGTGATCCGCGAACATCAGCTTGCGCTCCTGCGTGCCGAATTCCGCGAACACGCGCCCCGGCGGCGTCAGGAACACGTCCCCTTCCCGCACGTCCGCGAAGCCGAGGTATTGCAGCACTTCGGCGATCGGGAACAGGTCGTCGACCTCGAGATGCAGCGTGCGCGCGATTTCCGGCATGTCCGCGCGGCCGTGGTACGGCGCCATCGCGAGCGTCTCGATCAGGCCGGCCATCAGGTTGGTCGACACCTGCGGCAGCCAGCTGCCGAGCTCCAGCCCCTTCTTCGTCGCCTCGCCGGTCTGGCGGGCCGTCATCTTCGCGTAGATGTCGTCGACGAGCTTGCGGAACGCCGGGTCGAGCCGGTTGCGCGGATGCTTGAACGGCACCTTGATCTCGGCGATCACGCGGCCCGGGTTCGACGACAGCACGAGGATCCGGTCGCACATGAACACGGCTTCCTCGATGTTGTGCGTGACGATCAGCACCGACTTGATCGGCATGCGGCCTTGCGTCCACAGGTCGAGCAGGTCGGTACGCAGCGTCTCGGCGGTCAGCACGTCGAGCGCGGAGAACGGTTCGTCCATCAGCAGGATCGTCGGGTCGACGACGAGCGCGCGCGCAAAGCCCACGCGCTGGCGCATGCCGCCCGACAGCTCGCGCGGGTACGCGTTCTCGAAACCGTCGAGACCGATCAGGTCGATCGCGGCAAGCGCACGCTCGCGCCGCTCGCGCGCGCCGACGCCGAGCGCTTCCAGCCCGGCTTCCACGTTCTGCAGCACGGTGAGCCACGGGAACAGCGCGAAGGTCTGGAACACCATCGCGACGCCTTCGGCCGGGCCGCGCAGCGGCTTGCCGAGATAGGTCACCTCGCCGCCGGTCGGCTCGATCAGCCCGGCGATGATGCGCAGCAGCGTCGACTTGCCCGAGCCGGAACGGCCGAGCAGGCCGACGATCTCGCCTTCGCGCAGCGACAGGTTCGCATCGTCGAGCACGAGCAGTTCGCCCTGCG